>CAZXHW010000103.1:0-14002 GCA_964639915.1 uncultured Heliomicrobium sp. | reverse complement strand
AACCGTTTCGGATTGTGGCTGCACACCGGCAACAGCGTCGAAAACCGCTACCGCTCCGTCAAGCACACGCAAACTGCGCTCGACTTCGATTGTGAAATCCACGTGGCCGGGAGTATCAATGATGTTGATCCGATATTCGTCACCGTTCCGCTTCCAGAAACAAGTCGTCGCAGCGGAAGTAATCGTGATTCCGCGCTCCTGTTCTTGCTCCATCCAGTCCATCGTGGCTGTGCCTTCGTGGACTTCGCCGATTTTGTAAGAGACGCCTGTATAAAACAGTATGCGCTCGGTAGTCGTCGTCTTACCGGCGTCAATATGCGCCATAATTCCAATGTTGCGGAACCGATTTAACGGTGCTTGTCTAGCCATAAACTCTACCTACTGCTTGAAGCCTAGCCAATTAAGCTTGGGCTGAATCCTTCTTCCTGCTGTCAGCTTGATTTGCTGATCTATAAACCTAGAAACGGTAATGCGCGAACGCTTTGTTAGCTTCAGCCATACGGTGAACGTCTTCACGCTTCTTGATGGCATTGCCTTTGGCAGACGAAGCATCCAAAATTTCAGCCGCCAAACGATCAACCATCGTCTTTTCGCCTCTATCACGGGCATAGCCAACCAGCCAGCGCATAGCCAACGCCGTCCGGCGGCTTGAGCTGACTTCGACTGGAACCTGATAGTTGGCACCGCCGACACGCTTTGATTTGACTTCCACTTTTGGCTGCAAGTTTTCGACTGCCTTCTTAAAAACCTTCAGCGGGTCTTCTTGCGTCTTATCTTTAATCTTGTCCAACGCCTTATAGAGAATACCTTCGGCCGTGGCTTTCTTACCGTCCCACATCATAACGTTGATAAACTTTGCGACCAGTGGGCTGTTGTAAACCGGGTCGGGCAATATTTCGCGCTTGGGAACTTCTCTTCTTCTTGGCATAACAGTTACCTTGAATCTCAGCTTTCAAACTGAAAGCTAGAAATTACTTCTTGCCTCCCTTTTTAGCTGGGGCGGCAGCTCCTTCTTTCGGACGCTTGGCGCCATATTTCGAGCGACCTTGCTTACGATTTGCAACGCCTGCGGAATCCAACGTGCCACGAACAATGTGATAACGAACGCCTGGCAAATCCTTCACACGGCCTCCGCGCACTAGCACAATCGAGTGCTCCTGCAAATTGTGACCAATGCCCGGAATGTAAGAAGTCACCTCAATGCTGTTCGTCAGACGCACACGTGCAATTTTGCGCAGAGCCGAATTCGGCTTCTTTGGCGTCTGGGTTTTCACTTGAACGCATACGCCACGTCTTTGCGGGCAGGATTGCAGTGCGGGACTGGAAGTCTTGTACTTAACCTGTTTGCGTCCTTTGCGGACTAGCTGACTAATCGTAGGCATAATTTTCGTCACTCATCTGCTCAAATCTCAAAGAAGTTCTTAAGACCACAAAAGGCCTTCCCCTCTTCAAGAGAGCATTGATTCCATCAAGGATTTAACTGTGCTAGGCACAAATGATTTATTGGGATGTCCGCGAAAGTGTGCAGATAGTGGCGTCCCAATCCGCCGAGTTTTTCTGTGGCGTCATTTTTAAGATGACTGCGCCGTGCTTGGCCGCATTTTCAGAAAATCCTTTCAAGCAAACAACAACTTCATGAAAGAAAGGATCAGTACGCCACAATAGGTTCTCAATAGATTCTTGAGGGTAACTAAAATGTTGGAAGATTTATCGTTCCCGCTGAATCCGGCAACGCCTCTGCACTTCAGACCCGCAAGCGTTGCTCAGGCATGCGAAGACTTGGCTTCGCAAAGCACGTGAATATATGGATCGTAGATTGAGTTGTCAAGAGGTCCGCGACGGTGCGGGAAGAATTTCTAAAATTTCTTTGGCAAGTGGGTGGTAAAAATGAAAAAGCCCGTGCCAGATGCCGCATATTCGCACGATTCCAGCACGGACTTTTCACTTTTGAGTCTGATTTTATTTCGCGATAGTGTTTCGGAGCTCATCACGAAGCTTTTCTATCTCACTGAGCTTATCCTGAATGCCTTGGAATAAGGTAGCTTGCGCTTTGATGCCCTCGTCAATCAGAAACGCAGCGGCATCTGCTCTGCCCTTGAAAATTCCAGCCGAAACCAAGGTGTCAATTGAATCCGATGAGTTTTCGCTCAACCGGACAAGCACCGTTGTGTCACGAACATTCATCGCCCGTTCGACAGCCTTGTTAACTGTTTCCGGCACCCGATTGAAAAGATCACGCAACGTGGAAGTAATGTCTTCCAGGGTTTCTCCAGCACGACTAACGACTGTTTGCGGGGCCAACTGCTGACTCGTGTCTTTTTGCTGACCATCACTCTGATTTTCGTTCATTTATTCTCCTCTGGTTTCGGGTTTCCATTTGCAACCCGAGAATCATCTATTCTACCGCCACCTTTGCCTCGATTTTGGTAAATTCAAGCCCATAGGCCAGAAACGCAAACGGCAAACGGACAAGCGATTCATTATATGTATCAACCGTCTGTACGTAATTTTTGCGAGCTGCGTTCGTAGCATTCATAGCACTTTTGAATTCTTCATTTAACCGCAAATAAGCATCATTGGCTTTTAGATCACTGTAAGTATCGCCCAAAGAGTTAATCGGATCAGTTTGTGCAGACAATTCAGAGTAAGCGCTAAGGATTTCTTCCTGTTTGTTTTCTTTGACAGCCTGGGCCAACGCATTGCGCGCGCTTAGCACAGGCTGAGCGAGTGCGATGTCCATTTTAATTACCGCTCTCGCGGTTTCGATCAGCTTTGTCGCGGCCTCGCCTTGTTTAGCGATGGAGGCCAGAAAAGTATTCCAGCTTGCGACAGTCTGCTGTTTCCGCTTGTTCAGTTCGGACTGAACAAAGGGGAAAAGCCTTTCAACCGGATAAAACTTCCGTCCTTCTTCAAATTCTACCCAAGTCCACTTTTCTCCCGTTTCCGGAGGTGCAAAAAGCAATCGGCCAGATCTGTTTGTATAGGCCGCACTGGATGGCGTCCGTTCTTTTACGGTGACTTCCGCTTTACCATCAGGACGATAGGCAATGCCGGTAACTTCAATAACGCCATCCACCTCAGCAGTAATTGCGCTGACCGGAGATTCATTCTTGGAATTAATCAGCCGTGCAATGCTGAAAAACACTTCATCGCGTTTGAGCTGCTTACCCGGAGTTGTCGGAGAAGTCGTTTGAGCGGCCGGAGGCGTTTTCGGCGGCGGAGCCTGCCGCGTTTGCGCCATCGCTGACAAACCAGTCAGCATTGTAAATAGTGCTATAGCAATGATTGAAGATGTCCCTCGTCTTCGCATTGATACTCCTTTCAAAATCAGAAGTCGCAGCCTTTACGTAAAGCCTGCGACTGATAGTTGGATGTTTACAAATCTTCGACCTTTAACTTTGAGTCGGCGTTCTTCCAAGCCGCCTCGAATTCCTTTCGAACATTTTGCGCGTCCTGCAATTTGCCCTGTTTTTTCAAACTTTCGGCCAGCCCATATAGGGAGCGGCCATTGTGGGGATTGTCTTCCAAATCTTTGCGGAAAACTTTTTCGGCTTCGGCAGCATTGCCCGACAGCAGCAAAGCCGCCCCCAACGATTCTCGCGTTGGGTAATACCAGCCAGGAGGTTCGTCGTAATTCAAATCATCGTGTGCGGCAATGGCTTTGCGCCAATGTTCGACAGCGAGTTTGTAATTGCCTTTGGCAGCCGCAATCCGCGCATCCAATGAAGGCTCTGCAATTTTCAAAACGCTGGCTGCCGTGTTCAAACCAAAAGGCGTTTCGCCGGGCATTGCTTTGGCTAAATTGGCCAAAGTCCCTCGTTCTTGATCAGCTTCAGCAACTCGACCTTTTCCGGCCAAAGCCACACCACGGGCATAATGCCACAAAGCTCGCGTGATGGGCATCTCAGCCGAGGGTTCGGAAGACTTCAAAATTTCATCCCAGCGACCGAACCGCAATTGGACAAAGGTCACGCTCGGCAAAAACCCTTCCAGCATTGGCATGTCTTTGATGTGGCCACGAACATTGTCGGCCAACCTGGCTGCAGCTTCGACTGCCCGGGAGTAATTACCTGCGCGGTTATAGGATTCCACCAGGAAATGAAGATTGTGACTGTAATACATCGCCGGGTACATTCCCTTCACGCCGGTGCGTTTGATGTACTCCAGGTCAACTTTGGCCGCATCTTCGTTGGCTTTGGCTGCGGCTTCGTAATCGCCAGTGCGAATGTAAATGTGCGAAGGCATATGAACCAGATGCCCTGCGGAAGGAGCTAGATTGCCCAGCTTGCCAGCACTCGGCAAAGCCCGTCCGGGATTCTTTGAAGCTTCAACCGCGTGAATATAAAGGTGATTTGCGCCAATATGATCCGGCTGGCGCTTGATGGCATCTTCCAAAGTCGAAACGATTTCGGCGGTGAACTCAGACGGCTTTCCATCTTTTCCCCACAACTGCCATGGAGTCAGGTTCATTAAACTGTCCGCGTAAAGCACTGCTGCGTCAACATCATCCGGGTGTTGTTTGTGAAGCGCAGCCATCGCATCTTTATAATTGACCGCGCATTTTTTCAGATCGGTCTTGAGCTGAAAACGCTTTGCCAAGGCCTCAATGTAAAGACGCTCTTTTTCTGAAACTCCGCTAGAAAGTTCTTTGGCTTTTTCCAAAGCCATATCCGCTGCCAGCAACCGCGACGGATCAATTTCGGCTTCGTTGTAATTTGGACCAACCGCCAACGCGATGCCCCAATACGCCATCGCCATTTTCGGATCGAGTTGCGCCGCACGTTCAAACGACCGCCTGGCCTCTTCGTGATTGAAACCGTAGATCAGCGCCAAGCCTTGATTGAAAAACCGCTGAGCTTCGGCGTTTGTTGTCGTCACAGGATGGCTGAGATTGCTCAGACCCGGCATTAACTTTGCCGGTTCCGACGACGAGGCGTGATGTTCGTGCTGACCCAACGCTGACACTGGAGCCAGACCCAGTACAGCCAGCAAACACAAAATTCGTTTCAGATCGCTTTTGAAAGTGTCCATAGATTCTCCCTCCAGAAAATTGCGGAATTGAATTTCCGCCGAATTGATACGTCAGAAAAGTACCAAACGGATGGAAGACTCGTACTGAAACCGAGTTGAAATCGTTCTCAAATTTTCTTCAAATGCGGTTGTGTTTCTGATTCAGGTGGTTGCAAGCACCCAAAGTCAGGCTCAATAATGCAATATCTCCCAACAACTTCCAAAAGGAACTATCAAAAATGGCAAATCGCACAGCAGTTATCGAAACCAGTAAGGGCACAATCAAATTTACACTCAACGAAGATTTGGCGCCGATCACAACCGCCAATTTCGTCGAATTGGCAGAGAAAAAATTTTACGACGGGCTGAAATTTCACCGCTACGAACCCGGCTTTGTTATTCAAGGCGGCTGTCCATACGGAACAGGTACGGGCAGTTCGGACAAGAAAATCCCGCTCGAAGTCACTCCCAACCTGAAGCACGGTGAAGCGGGCGCAGTGGCCATGGCACGTTCTTCGGACCCGAACAGCGCCAGTTGCCAGTTTTACATTACGCTTGGTCAGGCGGCGTTTCTGGATGGCAACTATGCCGTTTTTGGCCGAGTTACGGAAGGGCTGGATGTCGTAAAAACCCTCCGTGCCGGTGATGTAATAAACAATGTCACCATCGAGGGCTAATCGCTGCCTCAAAATCTGCGGTGGAATCTTGCCCATTCCACCGCATTCAAACGCTTTCAGCTAAAAATCTAAAGCCAAGCGGCTCTGAAATTGAACGAAGTTAGCCGCAACCTGCCAAATATCGAACCCCTGACCTTCATTCATTCCGTCCCAACGCCTATCATCCAGTTCGTAATCGAGAATAAATGTTCTCAATCAAAGCATTGTCTGTTCAGGGAGGGACAAGATGTCATTCGAGAAAACAAAGTGGATTTGGCAAAACGGCGAATTTTTACCTTTTGACGAAGCGAAAATTCATGCCACAGCCTTCGGGCTGCATTACGGCACCGGAGTTTTTGAAGGCATTCGCTGTTACGACGGCAACATTTTCCGGCTGAAAGAGCACATGGATCGGTTCTATGCTTCGGCGGAAGTTTACAAACTGAAAATTGATTACTCGCCTGAAGCGTTGAACGACGCCATCTGCGAAACCATTCGCCGCAACAATTTCAAAAACTGCTACATCCGTCCGACGGCATATTCCGACGCTGGCAGCTTGGGCATTCGTTCAACTGTCCCGACCGGGATCAACATTCTGGCCTGGGAATGGCCAAGCGATTTCAGAGACAAACAAGCCAACGGTATGCGCGTGACCGTTTCGCCGTATCGTAAATTCCACTCTTCGATGATTCCGACGACCGCCAAAGCGACCGGCAATTATCTGAACTCGATCCTGGCTGTCCGCGAAGCCGCCTCGCGTGGTTTCGACGAAGCCATTTTGCTGGACGTAAACGGCAACTTGGCCGAAGGCGCGGTTGAAAACATCTTCCTGATCAAAGACGGCAAAGTGCTGACAAACGACCAGAACTCTTCGATCTTGCTGGGAATCACGCGGGATTCGGCGATCCAGATTGCTCGAAACCTGGGATACGACGTTGAAATTCGCGCTTTGAAGCTGCACGAACTGCTCAGCGCAGACGAAGTCTTCCTGACTGGAACCGCCATCGAAATCACTCCCGTCCGCGAAATTGACGGCAAAGTCGTAGGCAACGGAGCGCGCGGGCCAATCACCGAACAAATTCAAAAGACCTTTTTCGACATCGTCGCCGGACGTAAACCGGAGTTCGAGCATTGGCTTTATCCGGTCGAACAGAAAGCAGTCGCTTCAGTGGCCTAACCGCCAACTTGCAGCAACGACAGAGGGAACGGTTATGCCAACAGCAACCGCACCAATTATCGAAGACTTTCTAACTGCCGATCTTGGCGTCGAAGAGATCAGTTCGCTTCCGCTGGATCATCCCGGCGCGCATGATCCGGCGTATCGAGCCAGGCGAAATTACATCACCGAATTGGCTCGGCAATATCGCCACGATCCCAACCACGTAATTCCTGATGTGGCTTACAACAAAGAAGAAACCGCAGTCTGGCGGCACGTCAGCCGTAAACTGGAACAAGCTCACGCGCGCCGAGCCTGTTCGCTTTACCTGGAAGCCAAACAGCAACTGGGCATCTCCGCGTTTCGCATTCCGCAATTAGGAGAGTTAAGCGACAAGCTGACAGCAGCTTCTGGCTTCCGGCTGGCTCCGATTGAAGGTTTGGTTGAAACGCGGGCTTTCCTGAGTTGGCTGGGCAAACGGACGATGCTTTCGACGCAGTACATCCGGCATCATTCGCGCCCCGATTACACGCCGGAACCCGATGTCGTCCACGAAGCCATCGGCCATATTCCGATGTTCACCGTGCCGGATTTCGCGGACTTTTCTGAATTCATCGGCAAAGGCGCTGTTATCGCCAGCGATGAACAACTGGAACAGCTTGGTCGCTTGTATTGGTTCACGGTCGAGTTCGGCTTGATTGAAGAAGCAGGCGAAATCAAAGCCTTTGGCGCTGGATTACTGTCTTCATTTAGCGAACTGGAACACGCTTTTTCCGGTGAAGTCGAACGCCGCCCGTTCAAGCTGGAAGAAGTCATTCACACCAAGTTTGATTATTCCGACATGCAGCCGCTGCTGTTCGTGATTCCGTCATATGCGTATTTGAAAGAAGTGACGCAGAAATTTATTCGGAGCTTTGGCAGAACCGGCGACCTGGCCGTCGCTCCGGTCGGCGTGCCGAAGGCAGTTTGGTAAGAATTACAAGGGATAAGATTGGAACAGAAAACCTACATTGACGAGGGCAGGGCGCTTGGCTGGTACGCCAAGGAAGTGTTTTGCACCTGCCCAAACTGCGATGGCCCGGTCGTAATCCGGGGCAATATCAAATACGCCATTCCCTTGTGTATTCAAGAAGCCAGAGCTCAATGTCTGAAATGCTCGTTCAGCCGGAATTGGGTTTCTGATGACCGAGAATGGAAAGGTCCCGTAGCATGTTTTGCTCAGCAGCCTTGTCCACAATGCGGTCACAAGTGGTTAACCGCTGAAGTTTGGCAGGAAAGTTATAACGGCAAGCTCGACCCAACGGCCACTGTCGAATGTCCAGCCTGCCATCAAAACTTTGATCTGGAATTAGCTTGGCACACCGATCGGTATACCAATCAGCCTGTTGATCCGTATTTTGGCCTTTCGCTCTGGCTGCAATCTGAATGTTGCGGCCATACGTTTTGGGCTTACAACCGCAATCATTTGGCAATGTTGAGATCTTATGTTTCCGCCAAACTCAGAGATCAACGGCAGCGAGGAAAATGGTCAATATCTTCTCGACTGCCACAATGGCTTAAAGACGCCAAGAACCGCGACGAGCTTCTGAAAATCATTGATCGGTTGGAAAAGAAGCTTGAAGAAATTGGAAAGTAGGAGAGGTAAAAATGAGCAGCAATCCACTAAAAATTCGCCAAGTCCATCACATCGAAATGTACGTCGGCAACGCGAAACAGGCCGATTATTATTATCGCAACGCCTTTGGCTTTGACCGCATCGCTTACACGGGACTCGAAACCGGCAACCGCGAGCAGTGTTCGTATGCGCTGCAGCAAGGCACGTTCAAGCTGTTGCTGACGACGCCGTACACGCCGCTGGACAAATCGGCGCCGCACATTTTGAAACACGGCGACGGTGTGCGCGATATTGCCCTGGAAGTTGATGACGCCGATTTCGCCTTTGAAGAAGCCATCGCGCGCGGAGCCGAATCTGCCGCTGCACCGTACACCATCAAAGGGCCGCAGGGTGAAGCTCGCCGTGCGGCGGTGAAAGTTTACGGCGACACGATTCATTCGTTTTTCTCCAAGCGCGATTTCAAAGGCGCGTTTATGCCCGACTTTGTCGAATCGAAAGCGCCCGGACGCAACGCCGGTTTGCTGCGGCTGGATCATTTCGTCGCCAACGTCGAATTCGGCAAAATGAAAACTTGGGAAGACTGGTACACACGTGTGTTCGGGTTGGAACGGTTTATGACTTTCGATGACAAGGACATTTCAACTGATTTCACGGCGCTGAACAGTGTGGTGATGGCAAACGAATCGCGCAGCATCAAATTCCCAATTAACGAACCGGCTCCCGGTAAACGTAAAAGCCAGATCGAAGAGTACAACGATTTTTACCAGTCCCCGGGCGTTCAGCACATCGCGCTGCTGACCACAGACATTGTCGCGACCATCGGCCAGCTTCGCGCGAACGGCGTGGATTTTCTGGAAGTGCCGGACACATATTACGAACTGCTGCGTGACCGCGTTGGAGCCATTGACGAAGACATTGCGACGCTGCGCCAGTTGAAAATTCTGGTGGACCATGACGACGAAGGTTATTTGCTGCAACTGTTCACCAAGCCAGTCGAAGATCGTCCGACGCTGTTTTTTGAAATCATCCAGCGCAAAGGGGCGCAAGGATTCGGCAAAGGCAATTTCAAGGCCCTATTCGAAGCCATTGAGCGAGAGCAGGCGCGGCGCGGCAATTTGGTTTGACGGCTGATATGATGGCGCCCGGATTCCCTGCGGTTTGAGGAATCCCCCAAAACTTCAAACACAAGAGGGATTCGTATGAGCAAAAAATTGAAGATTATCCTGGCCGTTGTGGCTGTGGTTGTTTTGATCGTTGGCGGGTTTGCCGCTTATACCTGGAGCGCGCTGCATCTGAGTTATTCCAGTGGCGATCGCTCCGGGTACGTACAGAAGCTGTCGAAAAAAGGCTGGGTCTGTAAAACCTGGGAAGGCGAAATGGCCATGGTTTCGATGCCTGGAACCGCGCCTGAAATTTTCAATTTCAGCGTTCGCGACGACGCGATTGCCGCCAAGTTGAATCAGTCGCTGGGCAAACGCGTCGCCATCCATTACGAACAGCATAAAGGTGTTCCGACCAGTTGTTTCGGCGAAACGGAATACTTCATCACAGACGTCAGAGTTGCTGAATAATCGCATGGCTGATCCGAAGTTTCTTCCCCTAACAAGCTGGCGCGAATTGGAGCCGGACGAAATGCTTCGCTGCGCGGCGGAATTCCGCCAGCAGATGCAGCGCCGCCGCACCGTGCGGTTCTTTTCTGACCGTACGGTTCCGCGCGAAGTGATCGAAGAGTGCTTGCTGACAGCCGGAACTGCTCCAAGCGGCGCGAATTTGCAACCGTGGCATTTTGTTGTCGTCAGCGATCCGGCGATCAAACATCGCATTCGCGTCGAAGCCGAAGCAGAAGAGCACGAGTTTTACACGCGCAAAGCGCCGAAAGAATGGTTGGACGCCTTAGCGCCGCTTGGCACGGATGAGCACAAACCGTTTCTGGAAACTGCGCCGTATTTGATCGTCATTTTTTCGCAAAGTTACGGCTTGTTGCCGGACGGGCGAAAGGTGAAAAACTATTACGTCCAGGAATCTGTGGGCATCGCCACCGGAATGCTGATTACGGCAGTTCACAACGCCGGACTGGTTTCCTTGACGCACACGCCCAGCCCGATGGGGTTTCTGAACGAAATTCTGGGACGGCCGGCCAACGAAAAACCATTTTTGATCTTGGTCGTGGGTTATCCGGCTGAAAACGCCGCTGTCCCCGACATTGGCAAAAAGCCGCTGGAAGAAATCGCTACATTTGTGTGATGGAAACGCTTTTATATCAAACTGGTTTCGGTAATGAGTTCGCGACAGAAGCGCTACCCGGTGCGTTGCCTGCTAGCCAAAACTCTCCACAGCAAGCGCCATTTGGTTTGTATGCCGAACAGCTTAGCGGCACGGCCTTTACTGCGCCCCGCGCAGCCAATCGTCGTTCGTGGCTTTATCGCATTCGCCCATCCGTTCAGCACAAACCATTCAGGCAAATTTCCAGCCGATTCGTGCGCAGCGCGCCATTTAACGAAACGCCTCCGACGCCGAATCAACTTCGCTGGAATCCGCTTCCGCTGCCAACGGAACCAACGGATTTTGTTGAAGGGCTGACGACGATTGCTGGCAATGACGGCATCGGCATTCACATTTACGCTGCCAACCAATCCATGCAGGATCGGTTCTTTTACAACGCCGATGGCGAATTGCTGGTCGTGCCGGAGCTTGGAAGGCTTCGGTTTCACATGGAACTTGGAATTCTGGAAGTTGCGCCCGGCGAGATTTGTGTGATTCCGCGTGGTGTCAGGTTTCACGTTGAACTGCTAGAAGCCACAGCCAGAGGCTACGTTTGCGAAAATTACGCCGCGCTGTTCAAACTTCCCGACTTGGGACCGATCGGCGCAAATGGCTTAGCAAATTCTCGCGACTTTCAAACTCCGGTTGCAGCATTTGAAGATTGCGAAGGCGATTTTCGCCTGACCACCAAATTCTGCGGCAATCTATGGGAAGCCGAAATTGGCCACTCACCGCTGAATGTGGTCGCTTGGCATGGCAATTACGCGCCGTACAAATATGACTTGGCGCGATTCAACACGATCAATTCGGTTAGCTTCGATCACCCTGATCCTTCGATCTTCACGGTGCTGACTTCGCCAACCGATACGCCTGGAACGGCGAACTGCGATTTCGTCATCTTTCCTTCCCGCTGGGTCGTCGCTGAACATACTTTCCGCCCGCCGTACTTTCACCGCAACGTGATGAACGAATACATGGGATTGATCTTTGGCCAGTACGACGCCAAAGAAACCGGCTTCATACCCGGAGGCGGCAGCTTGCACAATTGTATGTCCGGCCACGGCCCTGACGCAGACACGTTTGAAAAAGCCAGCAACGCAGATCTGACGCCGCAGCGTTACGAAAATACGCTAGCGTTTATGTTCGAATCGCACTCGGTCATTCGCCCCACGAAATTTGCGATGGAGACTTCGGCTTTACAGGCAGAGTATTTTGAGTGTTGGCAAGGGTTGAAGAAGCATTTCAGCGGCATACAATGACGCCCGTGGAGGCAATACCGATGGAAAAGACTTATGTTACAAAAACAGAAAATGGCTATCACCTGGCTGGCAGCCGCGTATCGCTTGATTCGATTGTCCATGACTGGCTGAGTGGCCTTTCGCCGGAAAGCATCGTTGACAATTTCGAGACGCTGTCGCTCGAACAGGTTTATGGCGCAGTCACTTTTTACCTATCCAACCGCGAAGAAATAGACGCGCATTTGAGGCTCAACAAGAAAAAATACGATTCGCTGCTTGAACAGGCGAGGATTTCTCACCCGCTTCTATACCGCCAACTGGAAACTGCCGAAGAGGTCTTTTCGTGAAGATTCGCTTTCAAGCCGATGCCGATTTGCGTATGCCTATCGTCAAAGGCGTGAAGCGACGCGAACCGTTGATTGATTTTCAGACTGCCAATGAAGCTGGACTTGAGGGACTGGCCGATCCAATCGTTCTGAAGATTGCTGCGGACGAGGGCAGGCTTTTGGTGTCTCACGATGTCAGCACAATGCCGGAAAACTTTGCCAGTTTCATTGAAAGCCAATCCAGGTGTCGTCTTGATTCCCCAAGAGCTTTCATACCACGAAGCCATCGAACGATTGATTCGCCTATGGGCCACCTCTGAAACCGAAACTTGGCAAAACGTGCTGTTTTATTTGCCGCATTGATTACCAGACGTTACTCCAATGAAAACTCTTCGCTCCCTGCTGGAAAACCTGATTGATTATGCTGGCCTGTTTCCGCCCGCTGAATTGCCGATGGCCGAAGCGGTCAAAAATTACGATGCGTATCGCCAAAGCGAATACAGTTGGATGCTGGGCAAGTTCATCCTTCCGGCTTCGCGGCTGGAAGAGTTTGAGCAAGCGGCTACCGAATTCTGGCCGCGCGATGGCAAAGCAGGTTTCTGGAAGCTGAGCGTGCTGGGCGGAGCGAACTTGAAAGACGACTTGGCAAACATCAATCGTTTCAGCCGCCGCCATTCTTTCGGCGAACCAGCAGCGGCGGTAATGCCAATGCAGGCAATGATAGATACGATTGAATTCAATGCCTCAACCGTTGCTGAAATTGAAGCGGCAATGCGCGTCATGCATCCGACGCTGACCTGTTTCATTGAAATTCCGATTACCAATGACCCGACAGAATTGATTCGAGCAATCGGCGCGGAAGGCGCATTTGCTAAAGTTCGCACCGGAGGCGTGACTGCCGATGCCTTTCCTTCTTCACAGAATCTGGCGCGCTTCATTGCCGCCTGCGCCGAAGAAGACGTAGCGTTCAAAGCGACCGCCGGATTGCATCATCCGTTGCGTTCGTTGAATCGGCTGACTTATCAACCCGACAGCGCATCGGCGATGATGCATGGGTTTCTGAATGTATTTCTGGCTGCGGCCTTTGCACAGAGCGGAACAAACATTGAGCAACTGGTTGAAATACTGGATGAAACTTCGCTCGAAGCATTTCGCATCGAAGAGCGTTCCATTACATGGCGAGATGAGATGCTGGTCGTGGGTCACATTCGCAACGCGCGGCATTTGTTTTCCATGAGCTTCGGTTCGTGTTCGTTCACCGAACCGATTGAAGAGTTACAACGCCTACACCTACTTTGACCCCAAATGATTATTCTCCTCAACGGTTCGATCAACGCCGGAAAAAGCACCGTTTCCAAACGCCTGTGCGAGATGCTACCGCGAACGGCTCACGTAGAAGTTGATAGCTTGCGCGATTTCATCGGCTGGATGTCATTGGAAGAAAGCATTCCCATCAACATCGAAGCCTCCATTGCCGTTACCAAAGTGTTTGTCCGGCGCGGGCTGAACGTGATTTTCAGCTATCCACTGCGACCCGAAGATTACAAAATCATCCTCGGCGAATTTGCCGAACTTGGTGTGCCGGTTTATGGCGTAACGTTGCGGCCACGCTTGGAAGTTTCGCTGACCAATCGCGGCACCCGGCAACTGACCGACTGGGAACGCAGCCGCATTCCTTTTCATTACGAAACCAATCTGAACCAGCCGGAGCTCGGCGTCATTATTGATAACTCCGAGCA
>CAZXHW010000102.1:0-14111 GCA_964639915.1 uncultured Heliomicrobium sp. | reverse complement strand
AACTGTTGGCATGCTGATTGCTGAATGTATGCCGGCTTCCCGGAAACCAATGCATCCGTGTCTCATAAGATGCGATGTTGAAAGTAAAACGCTAGATGAAAGCAGAACTGATTTATAACCCGACGGCTGGCGCATTGTGCCATGCCCCGCAACAAATCGAACGGTTGGCGGAAGAGTTGCACCGGCAAGGCATTTCGGTAATTCCAATGCCAACTCGCTGTGCCGGACACGCGACCGAACTGGCCCAGCAAGCTGTGGAAAAAGGTATTCCAATTGTCATCGTTTGCGGCGGCGATGGAACAATCAACGAAGCTGCCCAGCCATTGGTCGGGACCGACACTGCGCTAGCAATCTGGCCCTGTGGAACCGCAAATGTGCTGGCCGAAGAATTGCGTTTACCAAAGAGCCAAAAAGGGTTAGCGACGCTGATTGCGGAAAATAGCGTCCGCACGATCAGCGTTGGCCGGGCCATCAAGCCTGAAACCGGCTGGCAGCGGTACTTTTTGTTGATGGCTGGCATTGGTTTGGACGCATCAATTGTGCAGGGCGTGAATTTGAAGTTGAAGAAGTCCTTAGGCAAGGGAGCGTATTTTGCTTCGGGGTTGGACTTTCTGGCGCGAATGCCCATTACGCCATTTTCCGTCAAATTTAATGATCGGCATCACGAAAGCACGTTCACGGTAATTTCCAATGCCGCCAGTTATGCAGGGAATTTTACGATCGCACCTGGCGCGTCAATTGATGACGACAAGCTGAATGTCTGCGTTTTCAATTCGCGCAGCCGGTTGGTTTATTTAGGGTATGCCGTGCTGAGTTTGATTGGCAGGCATACCATCAGTCCCGGAGTGATTTATCAAGAAGCCGGAACAGCCTATGCCAATTCCAGCGACGAAGCGCCGGTGCAACTGGATGGAGATGTGATGGGAAAATTGCCAATGAATTTTGAAATCGTACCCGCAGCGCTTCGCATTGTCGCGCCGCTTCCGCTGGTGCGATGACAGAAGTTGAGAAGGAGAAGAAAAATATGATTCGCTTTAAGTCTTATTTGGAAAACACAGCGGCAATTGTTTTGACTGTGTTGTCGTCAGTCGCCATCGGGGAAGCGCAGACTTCCGGTGCCGCAACGAACACAGTTGCGACGACAACAAGCGCCACAATAGTTAGCGCTACTTTGTCACCCGAAGTGATTGAGTTACGGCGAGAGGGAAATACGGCGCTGTACAACATTGACTACGCGTCGGCGCGAACCAAGTTTGAGGAAATCAGAAAGCTTCAACCACAGCATCCCGCAGGAGACATTTATCTGGCCACGACAATTTGGTTGGAACACCTGAACAAAAGCCGACGGCTGCAAACCGGGCTTTATAGCGACGATTCCAGTTTTTACGCCGGCGCCGAAAACGCCAAAGAAGACAACGAAGGCGATGTGGTTGATGCGGCAGTTGACCGCGCGTTCCGCGACCGAATGGCACAGGCAAAGACAAAAGCTTTGGCTTTGGTGGCTCGCAACAAAAATGATGCCGACGCGCAGTATTTTCTGGGCGCATATTATGGCGTGATGGCTGGTTACGAAGCTTCCGTCGCGCGAAAGTTTTTTGCCGCCATGCGAAACGGTTCGCGCAGCGTTGATGCGCACGAAAAGGTTTTGAAATTGAAGCCAGATTATTACGACGCGTATTTGTCGGTTGGCATGTACGATTACATCGTTGGCAATCTGCCGTTTGTGTACAAAGCCCTGGCTGCCATGGCCGGAGTTCGCGGCAATAAACAGCGCGGTATCGAGCGATTGCAAACCATCATTTCCAAAAATGCTGCGACGGCGGACGACGCGCGCGTGATGTTGCTGGCAATTTACAAAAACGAAAAACGGTACGCTGACGCCCTGACGACATTGCAACAACTCAGCAGTAAATATCCGGCCAGCTATTTGTTGAAACTGGAAACGGCTTCAACCTTGGTCACGCTAAAACAGTCGAAAGAAGCGTTTGCTGCGTTTGAAGATTTGTTGAAAGACCCGGCGGCGGCTCCAGCAATTGATCTGGTGCACTACCAGTACGCTGAAGCGTTGGCGGCAGACAACCAGCACAAATTGGCGACTGAGCACTTTCTAGCTGTGCCAAAAGACAAAGTTGCCGATCCCAGTCTGGCCACAATCGCATTGCTGCGGGCAGCTCAAGTGTATGATCAGGCTGGTCAGCGTAATGAAGCTGTCGCTCAATACAAAGCTGTGCTAGCCCGTCCGAACGTTTACGATTCGCGCGAACAAGCCGAGCGTGGGCTGAAACAGCCCTTTGCGGTGAAGACAAAAGAAAAGAAGGCGAGTGAATAACGCTCACTCAACATAGGGTACGGTCAAGAAGCTGAATCGTATTCTTCGTCAGTTTGACGAGGCTTGCCGAAAATCCAGACGATGCCAATGCTCAGAAAATAAAGAGCGAACATTGGCGCTGCAAAGATCATCAGGTTGTAAGGATCCGGCGTAGGTGTCAGCACGGCAGCAATGATCAGGATGACGACAATCGCGTAACGCCACGTTTTCAGCATCATTCCTGCCCTCAACAAACCGATTCTTCCCAGCAGAAACGACAACGACGGAATCTGGAACACCACACCCAACCCCAGCATGATCATAATGATCAGGTCGAAGTAATCTTCGGCATTGATCAGCGTTTGGAACTTGCCGGATTGTTGCAAACCCAGCAGATATTCGCACGCGCGTGGAAATGCGATTTTGTAAGCAAACGTGACTCCGGCAAGAAAGAAAATGGCGCTCATCGAAATCACGGGCACCGCATAACGCTTTTCGTGTTTGTACAGCCCTGGCGCAATGAAAGCCCAAACTTGATACAGCAAGAATGGGATTGCCAGCCCAATGCCCGTGTAAAGAGCAATGGTCATGTATAACGTAAATGCGCCTCCAACTTTGGTGATGACCAATCCGTTGGTTTCGTCATAGGAAAGCGCCGAGCCGTTATCTGATTGAATTTTGCCGATTGACGAACCAACAGGCACGACATTCTTGCCGACAGTCCAGGCCTTGGCTGTGACCAAATCGGCTTTGCCGTCAGTAACAACTTTTTTGACTTCAATTGTTGTGCCAAGCGGAATCTTTACCTGGCCAACGGAAGATTCCTGGACGAAAGTGTATTGAGCAACTTCGTTTTCATTCAACTGATTCAGATCAGGTGTGCCATTGACGGACTGTGCGGCAATCCTCATTTTGCGAATCTGCGCGTTAATGGGGACCGAGAGAAAGTTAAAGATTCTGTCCGACACCAACCAACAAACAATAAACGCAATAAAAATAGCCGCCACTGAATTCACCAACCTGCGACGCAATTCGTCCAGGTGGTCCAGAAACGACATTTGTAACCCTTCTTGTTCTTCCACTTCTACGCTCATCTTTTCCTGACTCCTGCCGTTGAATCGAACACAAAAATTGGCTGCCGTCTTAAGTGTAACGCGCAATCATTTGCGGTTATGACGGCAACCAATCTTTTCGGCGACGAACCACCTTCAAGTTGATCATCAAACACTAAATCCAATGTTGCTGCTTTGGCTCAGTCGTGGCAGTTGTGCCGACTGCCGCGGCTTCCGCCTTGGCTGGTTCCTGCTCAACCGCATTCGCCTGCTGCGCTTCATTCAGTTGAGGCGTGCTGTGATCGGTTGATTCGTATTCGCCGGAATAAGGATTGTAAGTCTCGTTCGAAGAACTGTACTCAGAACTTGAACTGGAGCTTGCAGCACTTTGGGGAGTGATGTCAGTCCGGTACTTTTCCATTTCAACTTCCTGTTCCCAGGTGCGTTTGAAATCGTCCGAAGCGCGGCGGAATTGCGACATAGCCTGGCCAAGTGTTTTGCCAAGTTCCGGCAATTTGCGCGGGCCAAAAATAATCAGTGCGACAACCAGAATCAAAATGACTTCAGGCATTCCTAAGCCCATAACGACCTCTTTCTCTTTGGGAGGGAAATTAAGTTCTTTGGTGACAGGCGGAAACTATAGCGGCCAGTGGCGAGGCAAGCAAGCGGGTGATGTTTGAATCATATGGCTCGGCGCAGCTTTGCACTGAAAGCCACGCCGTGCCGTTGTAATTCATAACCTTATTCAATGACGACGCGTTCGCTGGCTGACCGTCCGAAAGTTTCCGGATGATACATTTCTTCGGCTTTGGTTGGCGGCACGATGAAGTTGCCCGGCGTTGTCGCGCGCGCAATGTACGAATAGTTGTAAACGCCTTCCCACAACATGGTGGTAAAAGCTTCAACGCGTTCATCGCGCATGTTCTGGTGCTGGAACCATTGCCATGACCACCACCAACCGCCGCGCGCGCTTGCGTCCTTTTCATCGCGCGGCAGGCTGCCAGTCACTGCCAGCGCCGGATTCAAGGCTTCAAATCCCGCGGGCATCGGATCAACCAATGCTACGTGGTAGCGCCGCGCCGCCGCGTACATTGTCAAACGAACCCGCACACGCGCACCGGCTTTGATGCGCCATGAACCGTCTTCCAATCGCCGAACGTCGTTTGGATCGTCCACGGCTTCGTAACTGCGCGACACAGTGAATCCCGCGTCATAAGGTTTCAGTTGCAAACTGGTCGGCGCGTAATTCATGCCGATTCGGTAATACAACCGGCCGGTGCCTTCTTTGCCGAGTGTCAGGTTCTGCGTCGCAGGCATCGCCGACGACATCAGGTAGCTCATTGGCACATTGATCTGATTGTTGTCGGTCGTTCTTCCACGGAATTCGTGGCTTCCCGCCAAGCCATCACCCAGCCAGGCGCGCGCGACAAAATTCGGCGTCGCTTTTTCGTAAACCTGGAAGTACCGATCCAGCGCCAACAGAATGAAGGCGTTTTCCTGCGTATTTTCCCAGCGGCCTTTGACTCGGTTGGCCAACAAGCCACGCACGATCTTTGGAATCAAATCGCTCTTCGGATCGTCACCAATCAGGGATTCCAAAATGATGCCGTCGGCTCGGCGGTTGGAATGCAACAGCAAATGCGCGCTGTCCGTGTACGAAGTCGTGAAGTGCGCCGTGCCTGCGGTTTCTTCGGCGCGGTTGTTCAAGTGGCGACGAGTCGCCGTGACTTCCGCGGCGGAACCAGCATCGCCCGAAACCACAGGCAGCAACCAACCCAATGCTTCGAGCGGCAGTTTTTCCACTCCCCCAGCCTGCGCAATCAGCGAACGGGCCTTTGCCGCATCACGGTCACCCATTCGATTGCGAACGTTCAGCGCGTAAGCGGTCAGCACACGTCTGGCTTCAATGCTGTAATAGCTTGGGAATTTGCTTTCGATCTGTTTCAGGTAATTTTGCGACTTCTGAACCATGTCCGACGGAACGGCAAAGCCTTTTTCTTTCGCCCGTTGCATCGCGTGCGCGGCGTGAATGCTGACGTACGGCCAGCTTTCTTCGCCGTTTCGCCAGAAGCCGAAACCACCATCGCCATTTTGCAGCGTCTTCAGCCGTTCCATATCACGTGCGACAGAAGCGATCAGCGTTTCGGCGGGCGGCAATCCTTTGGCATCAAACGCTCCCAGTACGTCTTTCAGCGCAGCGATGGCCAGTACGCGCGACGAAATCTGCTCCGCGCAGTCGTACGGGTAATTGACCAGATAAATCACCGCGTCGGTCAATGCCTGCAACTGCGTTGACGAAGTTGTGATTTCCAAACCTCCGAATTGGCGGAACGCATCCGATGGAGCTTTGATCGGTTGAAGAATCGCTCCGGCGTCTACTTCGCCATAAGTGGCGAAAGCTTCCGTGGTTGCTGGAGTCCACACCGGCAAATTCACTTCTGCCGCGTCCGCCCATTTGCCCGAAGCCACAGCAATCTGGAATCGAGCAGTGCCGGGTTTGCTGGTCGTCGTTGGAAAACGAACTTCGACACGATCATTTGCCGGAACGGTGACTCGGCGGCCAGCGCCAGCCGTAAGCTGCGCATTGGAAGTCCGCACGGCGACATCCACCGTCATTGGATTATCGGTTTGGTTTTGCACAACGACGGGCAATTCAAATCGGTCGCCGAAATTCAAAAAACGCGGAGCCGATGGACGTGCCATCAATGGCAACCGAGCTGTGATCGCCGATTCGCCCGAACCGAATTGCTTTTCGCCTGCGACAGCGACAGCCATCACTCGGTAACGGGTCAGGTTGTCTGGTACTTTGACTTTGACCGAAGCGCGTCCGTTGGAATCAGTCGGCAACGCAGGGGCAAATGTGGCCAGCGCATTGAAGTCAATGCGAGCGCGAATTGGTTGTGTAGATTGTGGTTCGCGCTCTCTTACATCGGCCATCTCAGCATTGACAGCTCTTTTTGCCATAGCCATAGGAGGAGCAGGAGAAGCTAGAGGAACCAAACGACCTCCCGAAAAGCCATCAACACTAATGCTACTGTTTGCCGTTCTTGGCTGTCCTTGCTGAGCCTGACCAATCAAGTCATCAGACTTGGCCAGCAAAACATTCTGCCGCAGATGGTGATTGCTGACGTCACCGCCGCGCTGCGTATAAAACGTTGCCAACGGATCGGCCAGTTGGTAGTTGCTCAGCGCCAGCACGGATTCATCCACAACGACGACGGCGACTTCAGCGTTTGCGACCGGTTTGCCTGCTGCATCGCGTAACTCCACATCCACAGTCGTTTCGCCGCCGGGTTCTAAAGCCTTGTCACGCGGCGTAGCCGTTACCGCCAGTTTTCGTTTTAGCGGAGGAACCATCAGATTCAACGTGCCGGAAGCAAACGCCGGTCGTCGCGGCAAACTGGGTTTCGCATTGCCTGCGTCGTCTGTGCGAACCGCCGCGCCAACCAGATCAACCTGCACATGAAGGTTTGGAACATACGCTTCGTTGATCGGAATTTTCAGCGTGTGCGAAGCCGTAGTCATCGTGAAGCGTTCGGTGCTGACCAAACCGGAACGTTGCAGCGTGACGATGGCTTCCGCCGGGAAGAACGGCGCTTGGACCAGGATTTCCGCTGTCTGGCCGGATTCGTAATCTTTCTGGTTGGGAATCAGTTCGACTTTTTCCTGCGCCACGTCGCGCTGCGGTTCCGATTTGCCGCCCGCCACCCACAACGTCATCTGGCTTTCGTTGCGGCGTTCGCGGTCGTCCAGGATCGAAGCCGTCACGCGATACCGCCCACCTTCTTTGGTTTCAAAGCGGCATTGCACAGGGTTGTTGCCGGAACGAACGACGCAATCCTGCGGAGCGGTTTCGCGCTCTTTCCATTCGCCGTTTTCAAACGCCCAATCAATCAACACGACTCGCATGCGAATTTCGCGGCCCACCATCAGCTTGCCGTCAATATCCGTGGCAATCGTTTCGACCACCAGCGGTTCGCCCTTTTGAACGAACATGCGCGGGCTGCGAATGCCGACGTAAGCTTCAGAAGGATGCACAAGCAGCGTTGTCGAACCGGCAATTGCCTGACGATTGACATCCTGCACAACGGCTTGCGCGGTAATGGTCGTCGCGCGAATCGGTGAAACCGAATCGAAATCAATTCGCAAATTATGCTTGCCCGCGGCGTCCGTGCGGCCCGTAAAATTCTGCGAATTGCCGCCGCCGTAGCTTGGACGGTCGTACCACCACCAAGGAGTCCACGTGCCAAAATTGAAATCGCCTCGATTGGGGGGCGTGTAATTCGTTGGCGTTGATGTCACGGTCCACTGCGTTTCGGTGTTTGACAGTGCGCCTCCGGCGTAATAATTCGCCGCGGCTGTTACTGTCGCTGAGCCTTTGATCAAGTGCGGACCGTTACTAGCTGTAACTTTGACTTCGTATTCGGGACGGCGAAACTCCTCGACCTGAATCAAGTGCTCGTGAAAATTGTCCGGCAAAACCAGAGATTCCGGCTTCAAGGCCAGATGCGCGTACCCCAGGTTCATAGTCGGCGGCAGCTTGAACGCCATATCGAACCCGCCCAGCGCATTGACGCGGGCCGTGCCTTTCAGCACTTCGTTGTTGCGCGAATCGCGCAGCACATAGCTGACGTTTCTTGCGTCAGCGGCGGAACCGATATCGCCGGTTTTGCCTCCGCCCAAGCGCCGAATCCAGCCTTTGACGTGGACTTCTTCGCTAGGGCGATACATTCGCCGGTCGTCGAACACAAACCAGCGCAGCGAATCGGAAACGGGGCGGCGATTCCAGGCGCTTTGCGCGCCTTCCCACCAGTATGGGCTTTCAGGCAGGAACGCGACGTCTTCGCCTTTGCGCGCGACCAGCATTTTTTGTGAGCCGGACGCAGGCAGTGCCAGCTTCGCCAACCCGTCGGCTACCGTAGTTGCTTTCGCCTGACTGCCCAATTCCGCGCCGGAACCGCCCAGCAGTTCGAGTTGCGCTCCTTCAATCGGTTTGCCGTCTTTCAGGGAAGTCGCCCAACCAACCAAGTCGGTTTGATCCACAAAAGCGTCCAGGCCAATTTGCGTTGCCTGAACCCACAGCAGGATTTCCTGCTCCCAGTCGCGGCGCTTGACCGTCGGTTCAATCGCCAGAATCGCGTGGCCCAGCCCGTTTTTCATCGCCGGGCTTAGATCAATTGCCGTTTCTGCCATTTCGTCTGCCTGGGCATTGATCGTCAACGTTTGCGTTTTGACCAGTTCACCCGGAGGCGTTTGTGGCGCTTGTTGCCGCTGGTTGCGTGTTTGCAGGAATTGCTGATAAGCGCGCCATTGTTCGACCGTGACGGCAAACATACGGACTTTTACGCTGGGCTGATTGATGGTGTAAATCGAAAAGCGCGGCGGCCCGTTTGGATCAAGCACCACAAAACCGCTGCCGTTTGCTGACAGCGTCGGATATGCCTCGCCGACGCTGAAACTACGCGAAAAGCTGCGCCCAAGCATTTGGCCAAATCCATCGCGCAAAGCGGCGTCAATTGTCACGGTGTAACTTGTACGGCCTTTGGTTGCGCCACTAATTTGAATCGTATTGCCGAAAACGCCGACCTTCATGCCTTCGATTACCGGAGCGACTTTCACCCACGATTGCTGAAAGGCTTTGGCATCCAGCGGGTTGTTGAACACCAACTGAAACGGCGTGAACGGACGGCAGCCATCCCCCCAACCGCAGCGCGCTTCAGTCAACTGCAACGCGTCGAAAGTTTTGAACGTGAATTTTTGAGGTTCTGTGGTGGCGCGCGGCCCTTCGGCGGAAGGCGCGCCGGGTTGAACGGAAACTGTGAAGGTTGTTCCGGCAGGCAACGGCTGTTCCGGGCTTGCACCAATCATTGGCTCGGCGCGAAAGGCCAGCCAGCGGTCTTTTTCGGCGGCTTTTACGAAACGGCTCGCAATGTCATCGGCGGCAATTTCTTCCGTGGTTGCCAGCCGCAATCGCCAAGTCGCGCCCGCCGCAGCCAAGCGAATCGCTTTCAGCATTTTTGCCGGATCAATTCGCTGATCGAATTCTATGAAAAGAATGGGGTTGCGCCCGTGCGGGCCGTCGTTTGGATAACTGGATTTGATCTTTACCGGTGGAGTCGCAAACGTCCAACGCTTCGCTGCTGCCAGTGTGCCGCCGGTCGCGGATTTCGTTCCGGCGGGAACTTCGACTGAATAATTAGTCGCCATTGGAAAGCGACCTTCGGGTTCAAAGATTAACGTCTTTGTTCCCAGCCATCGCCATTTGCCTTTGGGTTGTGGAGTCAGCTTGATGGGAATTTGCGACGAAGCCAGATCACTGACCGAAGTCACAGCAACCATCGGCTGAGAAAACGTGACGGTTAGATGCGGAGCCAGTTCTAGTTCACCTTCAGGCGCAAATCGCACAACTTCCAGCGCGCCTGACTGGACGGCTTCAGGCTTTTCGCCGCTATCCGCCGGAGGGAATTGGGAATTGATCGTCTGGCCAGTTTTGGGCGGAGGCAGCGAACGGTCGCGCATCGAAAAACTTTTTTCATCGTCGGGGTCAGTTTTGATCGGCGGCAATCGCTTTAGCAGATTGTTGATGATGTCGTCTGTTAGCGGGGAAGTTTGCGGAGTCGGCAACGCGTCGCGGCGGTCTGCGCCTTCCGTGCCTTCGCTCAAACGAAACTTCAACCCTTCTGTCATATCACCTCTTTGGATGGGGCGAACTGGAACTCGGCGACCTTGCCCGCTGACGGAAGACCAGATGGCGAATGGCAGCGTCAGCGCAATTAACGCGACCAATAACATCATTCTTGAGTTCGACGATTCAAAACGTAATTTGGGTTCCATTGGCTGGCTCCTCGATAAAATGAAACAAAGGCTCGCAAGTTTCCTGACGATAATTTCAACCTGGGGGCTGAGAAATTCCGTTCAACGAACGATCCCTAAAACTTTCCTTGCCAATTTTGCCTGCACGGCCAGGAAGTTACCAATTGCAATTCGGGGATAAAGTTTTGACGCGAAGTTGGCGGGCTTTGTTCCAGTTTGTTTGCCAGCCGAAACCGCTGCTGGCTATGATTGCCGCATGAACGTACCGACTGCCGCAATTCTGGTGATTGGCGATGAAATCCTGAGCGGGAAAGTGGAGGACGCCAATGCGCGTTTACTGATTGGTGAACTGCGCCAGCTTGGTGTGGCGCTTCGCCGCATTCTGGTGGTGCCAGATGAAGTCGCCGATGTGGCGGCGGCGGTGCGCGAATTATCGGCGCGATTCGATCACGTGTTTACTTCAGGCGGAGTCGGCCCCACGCACGACGATGTGACAATCGTCGGAATTGCGGCGGCATTCGACAAACCGGTTGTACGGCATCCGGACTTGGAACGAAGGCTCAAGGTTCATTTCGGCGAGGTCGCAGACGAATCAAAGTTACGGATGGCGGATGTGCCGGAAAATGCTGAATTGTTGGAAATGCCGGATTGGCGTTGGCCTGTGCTGGTTTGCGGCAATGTTTACGTTTTGCCCGGCGTGCCGGAATTGTTCCGCAAAAAGTTCCTGGCCATGCGCGAACGATTTCGCGTCGAACCGTTTTTCACCCACGCCATTTACACGCTGGAAGAAGAGTTCGACATTGCCGACGCTTTGCGCGAAGTCGCCGACGCCAATCCAGCCGTTGCCATCGGTTCTTACCCAAACTTCGCCACACCGGATTACAGAGTCAAAGTCACGCTGGAATCAAAAGACAGCACCGCGCTTGAAGCCACAGTTGCCGCTTTGATGGCAAAACTGGATGGCACCAGAATCGTTCGCACGGAGTAGGACTCCATTTCAACGCAAAGGCGCTAAGCAACAAAGACGCAAAGGATTAACAAAAAACTCCTTTGCGTCTTTGTGACTTTGCGTTGAAAGTAATTCCGGGAATCAATTGTTCAGGCCTTTTGATTTTGCGGCGACTTCCACTTTCGCCTGCTTCGGAGCACCAGCTTTCACTTCCAGCGGAACATTTACCCGCACGCTGTCTACCAGACAAACTTTGTCTTTGTCGTCGTTGCAAAAGTAAATCACTGCATCAATCGTCGCGGTGGTCGCGCCGCTCTTGGCTTCGATGGGGATTTCCAGTGGAAATTTCGGCTCGGTGAAATTACGGGCAGCTTCTTTGGCAGTGATCTTGATGGCTTTGTCGTCAGCGGATTTGTACGCTACGTAAAATGGCGCTCCTGTATTGTATTTGTAGCCAGCGGGTAAGGTGAACGACAGCGTGATTGAGCCTTTACCGGGAGCGATGGTTTGTTTTTCGACTTCGACCGTGCGGCCACGGAATTTTCGCACCATCGCCATCGTCAGTTTTTCCAGGCCTTTCAGTTCGACGGTCGAAACTTTACCGCTGTCGAAATCAATCCGGCGGATCAGATGATTATTGGTGTCGGCGACAAACAGCGATTTTGACGTTGCCGAAATACCGCCGGGTTCGTTGAACGTAGCCAGTTTTCGTTCTCCGTCTTTGGTTCCGCGCTCGCGCGTTCCGGCGTAAGTGCGGCTTTCGCGCTGCGTGATTTCAAGCTCTTTGATTTTGTGGTTGTAGGTGTCGGCGACGTATAGCTTGTTGTTGGCGTAAACTACGCCGAGCGGATGTTGCAATCGCACGCTGCCGCCTTTGCCGTCCGTGTCGCCGAATTCGAAAAGCCCTTCGCCGACGATGGTCGTAACTTTCCCTGCCGGCTCAAGCGAAGCCGAGCGGATGGAACTAACTTCGCTGTCGGCGAAGAACAGCGATTTGCCGTCTGTCGTGATTCCGCTGGGTTGCGCCAGCGCAGCTTCCAGCAAAGGGCCATCATGTCGGTTTTCACCGCCGCTTCCGGCATACCGTTTGGCTTCACGCGTTTTCGGGTCAATCACCCACAACTGATGCGGGCCAGCCATTGCTACATAAAGCTTGCCGTCAAGCACCACGGCATCCCACGGCGAATTCAGCGCGACCGTTGTCCCGGAACCTTCGACATTGAACTTTCTGGCTTGCTCGCCGGTTCCAACCAGGGTTTCAACAGTTTTAGCTTTCAAATCGGCTTTGCGGATCAGATGGTTTTCGGTGTCGCAAACGTAAAGCGTGTCGCCGTCAAGCGCGACGCCTTGTGGATGGTTGAATTCGGCTTCGGCAAAGCTGCCGTCGCGTTTGCCGATGGAACCGTCGCCGATTACTTCCTGCACCATTCCGTCCAGGGATGTAATGATGATGCGGTTGTGATTGGAATCAGAAATGAACAGCCGGTCGCTTTTTTCATCGGCCAGCACTTTGCCGGGATAGGCCAGCAAACTGGGCGGCGCGGAAGACTTTTCCAGTTTGAATTTGACCGGCGTTTCGTTGAGTTCATTCCTGGCGCGGAAGTAATCGCCCAGCTTGCCAATCAGGGTGTCAAAAACGTCATAAACGCCTTCGCCCGCATGGGTTGCGACAATTTTGCCTTTTGGATTGATCAAGATCAGCGTAGGCCAGGATCGCGCGGCGTAGCTTTGCCAAACTTCAAAATCCTTGTCGTTGATGATTGGGTGCTCAATTTCGTACCGCAGCGCCGCTTGCCTGATCTGTTCCGTGCCTTTTTCGTTCTGGAACTTGGCCGAATGAACGCCGACGACAACCAACTGATTGCCGTATTTCGCCTCCAGCTTTTTCAAATCCGGAATGATGTGCATGCAGTTAATGCAGCAATACGTCCAAAAATCCAGCAGCACAATCTTTCCGCGCAGATCGCGCAGGCTCAGCGCCTTTTCCGTGTTCAACCATTCCAAGCCAGAAGGGAAATCCGGAGCATACACGTTGCCTTCAAAGATGCTGTTTTTCGGTGGCATAGGTTTTTTCTCTTCCTGTTTTTCCTGCGCAAATTGCGGAACAACAGCGACCGTAATGATTGTAATGGCCATCGTTAAGCTGCAAACAAATCTGACGATGAGAGATTGTTTTGGTTTCAGCATCTTTTTCAGCTTTAGCATTTAGCGCTTCCTCAAGTGTTTTATAGGACTGTCAGGGATACTGGAGCCGGATTATAAGTTTTAAGCGATGAGTATAGAAAGCTGGCATCGCATTGTCGGTAAGCTCGACTACAGTTGCTCAAAGATAGGCATTTCATGTGTACAGGATTGCCACAGTTTTCCTTTTGGCACTACCTGCTGTTTAATCTGCCTGTCTCAGAACCACATTAGGCCACCCCGAATTGTGAAAAGAACAAGTAGCTGTGCTGTTCAACTCGTCTGGTCAGCAAACGCATGAATTGATCGGTCAGCAACTTCAACTCAAAATTCCAGGAGCCAGCCTTATGAAGCCACTGATTTGCCTTGCCACCTTCGCTATTTGTTTCTGTTTTGCACCGTTCTCACTTGCACAATCTGCCGACACTTCGCCCCGCGCCTTGCTCGCCAATGTAGCCAATGCCGACATTGATCCGACGCCGTATCTGGTCAGCGAAAAATATGACGGCGTGCGCGCGCTATGGGATGGCAAGGCGCTGCGTTCGCGCGCGGGTAACGTCTTCGCCGCGCCTGCGTGGTTCGTTGCCAAACTGCCCAAGCAACCGCTCGATGGCGAGTTGTGGATCGCGCGCGGGCAGTTTGAAAAGTTGTCAGGTGCGGTCCGAAAAACGACGCCAGTGGATGACGAATGGCGGCAGATCAAATACATGATCTTTGAATTGCCAGATGCGCCGGGGACATTTGCCGAACGATACGAACAGATCAAACGCGTTGTCGCCGCAACCAACTTTCCCCAACTTGTGGCTGT
>CAZXHW010000101.1:0-14118 GCA_964639915.1 uncultured Heliomicrobium sp. | reverse complement strand
CAGGTCGTCGAGAATGAAAAACGACACGGTTTGCCTGTAGAACTTCGTGTGGTGATGAGGTTCGAGACTTCCGCTTGAACTTTTCCGAATGTCGCATACCGCCTCACCCAAACTGCCATCCAACACTTTCGCCTCACTTCTCTCTGTCGGCCCTTTAAAGAAAACAACAACTTAACGCTGGCACATTCATTGCCTCTGCAAACTGCGTTGACACAAACAAGGTTGCCAAAGGCAAGCGGCAAAATGTGCGTGAATAGAAGCACGCGAACTGCTGCTTTTCAGGCAATCAAAAGGCAATGGTTACAAGCAGGGTTGAAGGCCCAGAGGGAGAACAAAATGAAGAAATTGACGAGTTACGCAACAATGGCAATGTTAATCACAGCATTAACCGCATTGACTGGCTTGGCGCATGGACACGCCAAAACCAAAACGCGCACTGCCGAAGTTAATATCGAACAAAATTTGATGATCGGCGGCACGCAAGTTGAAAAAGGTGATTACAAGATGATCTTGAACGAAGAGACAGGGGAACTGGAGGTAAAAAGCGAGCAAACCGGCAAGATCGTCGCCACGGCCAAAGGCCAGTTGATTGACGTTGATAAGAAAGCGCCGGGGAATGAAATGATGATTTCCAATAATGCGAATGGCGCTGTTTTGACCGGCATGCGATTCGAAGGGCAAAAGAAGACTCTTTCTCTTGAAACAGCAAACAGCGCGTCTGGCAGCGGCGAACAAAATAACTAAGCCGACCTCTTCAACAGAAACTTACTTATACAAACAGCCCGACGGTTACTCCGTCCGGCTGTTTGTATGTCAGGTGCTCTTGGTGATTGCGTTGATTTCGCCGCCGACCAGGATGGCGATGCCGGTCAGATAAAACCACAGCATCAACATCATCACTCCGCCAAGCGCGCCATACGTTGCGGTGTAATTTCCAAATCGCGAAACGTAATACCGAAAGCCAAACGAAATCAGCAGCCAGCAAACCACGGCAAAGGCTGCGCCGGGCGTAAACCATCTCCACGGATGCCTGAAGTTCGGCGCGAAGTAGTAAATCAAATCAACGCCAATCAGGATCAGGATGGTGACCAACGGCCATTGGGCTATTCCAAAAGCCGTTTTGAATGCTGCGCCCAATCCGAAAAAACGCGCGATCGTCCAGCCCAGACTTTCGCCGAAAAATATCAGCGACAAAGCCGTCAGCACGAAAACAGCCAGTCCCAGCGTCAACCAAATTGAAAGTATTTTTTCCCGCCACCAGGGGCGCGGAGTTGTCGTTCGGTATGCTCGATTGATCGAACCAATGATTGCTTCCATTCCGGCGGAAGAAGCCCAAATCGCTACGACAATGCTGAAGCTGAGTAGCCTGCCTCGTTGTTGCGAGACGATTTCGTGAAAGGTTCTGTCTATCAGGTTGTACGCATCCAGCGGCAGCACGTTGTTCAGCGCACCCAACCAATAATCCAGCTTTCGCGGAATTGGCAGATACGCCAGCATCGCGGTCAAAAAGATCAGCAGCGGGAAGAGAGAAAAGAGCCAGTAGTAGGCAAGCTGCGCTGCCCTTCCAAATACATCGTCTTCAAATATTTTGTTCCAGAGCCGCTTCAAAAAGGGGGTAGGCACAGGAACGGGAAGGCCGGGTGCCAGAGCGACCGGAGGGGTTTCATCCTCCTGCCGCCCTGTCACCTCGTCGTCTTGCCACGCTGTTTCTTGATTGGTTGTCACTTGATCTGAACTGTCACTCGATTTGCCGCCACTCCGCCGACGGTGACGACAACTTCGACGGTACGCGCGCCCTGACCAGCCAGTGCTGCTGGGAATTCAACGTTGATTTGATCCAACCCGGCGAAGCTACCTTGCGCGCCCGCGTACAAAACATTAGCCGGACGGCCATCAATCGTAACGGTCACCGATTCAGCGACGCCATTTCCATCGCTGGGATTCGTGGCCGGAGCGTTACGCAATCCGGTGGCGTACAGCACCAGAATGTTCGCGCGCCCGTTGGCCACAACATCGAATGGAGCTAACTGAAAATTGACGCCATCCGTCGTCGCCTGCGCAGCGGCTGCGCCTGTCCCGGACGCATTTGCCGTGAAAATCGCTGGCGCAGCAGCAACGATTTGAATGTTGCCCAGCGCGTAGCTGCCCATTGGATTTGTGACAATGATTGTCGCTGCTCCAGGGTCCAAGCCTGCCGGAACAACAAAATTGATTTGCGTAGGCGAAACAAAAATCAATGGCGCGGGAATTCCGTTGACCGTCAGCATCGTGTCGGCCAAACCATTTGGCAGCGGAACAGATTGCGCAATTTCAATACGCGAAGCCAGATTCACGCCGAACGCCGCAGCCAGCGAATTCACTGCCAACGGCCCCTGTTTGAAATCAGCCGCACCGACTGCTGTCAATGGCGATGCTTGAATAACGCTGATTTGCACAATCTTGATGTCCGTCAACGCGCCGTCACCCGCAGTGAAGCTGACTGTAATGTTTCGGCCAATATCCGCCGCAGTCGGCGTCCAGCGGAACGTGCCTTTCGCGCTGTTGTTGGTGTCGTTGGCGACGGCGAAATTCGCTCCTGCTGGCAATCCTTCTGCCGTAATCGAAACTGGCACTTCCGATCCCAAATCCTGCGCCGAAACAACAAAGGCCAGCTCGCGTCCGGGCAGGGCGATTTGCTGGGTTACAGGCACAATCATCAAAGGGGGTTGATTCGGCGTGATGATGGAAAATCCATCAACTTTGAATCGTTCGTTGGTCGAAACCGTGGTTGCTCCGGTCGAGCCCGTATTTCCTCCCACGGTGTAAACCCAGCCGTTCAAAATGGCGCTGCCGGGACGCGAACGCACCGTAGGCAAATTGACCGAAGCATCAGGCGAGAGCCACCGGTCGCCGGCAAAATCATAAATATCCACAATCGAAGTCAACAATTGATTGTTGTCTTCGCCGCCGATAATCAGCCAATACACACGGCCATTGGCGTCCTGAGCAAGGGCGCTGGTTCCGTAAAGGTGAACACGTGGCATGGGTGCAATCGGCGACCAGCTTTGCGTAGTGAAATTAAAAACTTCGCCGTTGACACCTCCGCCGGAACCGCCAACCACATACAACTTGCCGCCGACAAAAGCCGATTCGTGCGCGAATCGCGCTGTCGCCATCGGAGGCAACGCCGTCCACTGGTTGGTTTGGACGTTGTACACCTGTGCGTTGACGACACCATCCACCAGATCGCTGCCGCCAGTCATGAAATACCGGTTATTCGCCGGATCAGATGCCAATGCATATGCATGCACACCGACAGGTGGAACGGCCAATCTGCTCCAACTGTTTGCAGCGATGTCATAAACAAACTGGCCGCGATCAATATCCACCGCAGAGGGCATGATGCCGCCGGGAACGTAAATCTTTCCGTTAATCGTCACCGCTTTGGCGGAATTGATTGGCGCCGGCAACGGTGCAAGCGCTTCCCAATCTGGCGAAGCCGCCGCAGGATCAAAGCGGCTTACATTTGTCAGCGCTGTGCTATTGCCGGTATTCAAGCGCCCGGCGATTTGATAGATGTATTTGCCATCACTCGTTGCGGCCAAACGATTGATGCCGGATGGCAGCGGCGTTTGAGTTTGCCAGCGGCTTTCGATGGTGAAATCGCTGCTGGAATATACCTCCGTTTCAGCGCCTTCGTCGTCTATTGCCAGAACTCGCAACCGCCCATTTACGGTCGCGGCATTCGCGGGAATCAGCCAGTTAAACGATTTCGATTCTCCGCCCAAATCGGCGATGTTTGTAATCAGTTGCGGTGTGGCCCCCGTGCTGCGGTAAAGCCCCACACGATGCCGGGCGACCTTGCGATTATCCGCTGATTGCCAACGGAGCGTGGCAATTGTTCCGATGAAAAACTTTTCGCCGCCCGCCGGGGAAATCACAGAGACAGTCGGCGGAGTCAGCGCCGTGTAAGTAAACCCTCCGGTCAGTTTCTTTTCGGCTGTCGTGGAGTTTCTAACCGTCAGGTCAACGATTCCTGCTGCGGTCGCCGCCGGAACGGTCACCCGCAATGTGCTTGAATTGATGAACGTCCGCGTTCCCGTCAATGTGCCAAACAGCACGGTGGTTTCCGGCGAAAAATTCGACCCGTTGATGGTTATGACAGTGCCGCCTTTGATCGAACTGGAATTCGGGAAAATCCCATTCACATCTGGCGCGCCAGCGGTCGAACCTGTCACGTAGTAAGTGAACGCGTTCAGCAAAGTGACCGAGCCGTACCGCGTTTCGACGCGAACGCTGGCCCTGCCCGCTGATTGGGGTGGCGTGTTTACGGCAATGGCCGTGCTGCCCAGCGCGCGAACATTCACCCCAGCCGTGTTGTTGAAGAAAACTTTGACGTCGCCGTCTTCTGTGAAGTTCAAACCGTTGATGGTCACGGTTGTTCCGCCGCCCGGCGAACCGAATGCGGGCGTTAAGCCAGTAATTGCAGGCGCAAGCAGATTTGCTGGTGGGATAAACGTTGGATCGGAAGCGCGCGCGACAATGCGTATGTCATCAATTGTCCAACCGTCGGCGACAGAAACTGTCGTCAGGCGAAATCGGATTCTGACGCGCGGCTGCCCTGCCAGCACGTCTAGTTTCAAGACGGATTGGATGAAGGACGACTGCGTGCCAGTAAAAGCCGTCGCGCGATTCCAGCTTGCGCCGTCATTCGTTGAAAATTCGACGATGCCAAAATCCGTGCCTCCGCCTGCGAACGAATACCGATGCGCAAACGTCAGCGTCACCCCCAGTGCTCGGGACAAATCTATCAGCGGCGAAACCAGCGAAGCGTTTGTTCCACCCACGTAATTTCCGGTTGGGCTATCCGACCACGAACGCGAGCCGGAAGCACCAAGGGTTTCCGAAATTCCCCAGGCGGTGGCCGGAGTTCCGCTGACACTCCATCCGATGTTTCCTGCTTCGACGGAATCGTCAAAAACGGTTTTCTCACCTGCGACATCGGCTTGCGCGACGACTTGGGCTGCCGCACTGTTGCCGTTGTCTGCGTCATCGTAAGTAATGATGATTTTATCGCGCGCTGCCAGCGAAGCCTGCAACTGGCCATCACCAGGCGTCGCCGCGCCGGTCACAACACGCAAACTGGAATTGAAACTTCCCAAGGCTACCGCGTCCGCAGCCATCGTCACCATTTCTTCATCGCCCGTCACCGAGCTTCGAACTTTAGCGCGAATGGTTCCAATAGCGTTGCGGTCGCCAAGGGAAAAGCGCACCGTTTCGCCCAGCAAATAAGCTTTCTGATCGAACTGAACGATGCCCAGATTGCTGCAAAACGGAGGCACGTCAAATGCCTGAACAGGCGTGCGATCCACTGAGCCAATCGTCACGGCAGAATATCCCAGACCGTGTTTGGCGAATGCAGTCCACATTGCGCACTGATTCACGCCGCCATTGTTGACTCTGTCCGCCGCCAGAATCGAATTGCGCGAATCCACAAATGAAGGCGCTGGCGAAGACAGTTTCATTCCGTCAACCACCAGTTGCAGGCTTTGCCGCTGGCCTTCCGTAAAGCCCAACTTGCGAATCAATTGGGCACGCATATCCAGTAATGTATTGCACCAGATTTCTCCCACGCCGTGCGGAGCCACGCTGTCCGCAATATCGCTGTAATTCAGCGGATAGACCGAAGCGTTAGTGCTGTAAGGAAACCGGCGAATGCCGCGCGTGTAATTGCCTGTGGCAAATTGCCCAACCGCGTAACTCCCGTCCAGGTTGTCAGCCGCCGAAGCCAGCAACGCAATGCCGAAATAATCAGACCATCCTTCCCCCATCTGTTGAAAATTATTCAGATTGCGAACCAGCCGAATGCTCAATCCGTGTGTCAGTTCGTGGATGACGACTCCCTGGTCAAAATCACCGTCGCGCTGCGGCGTGCCATTCCACAGGTACATCTGCATTCGCCCGGTTGATCCGTCCGTTTGTGACGTTGAGAAGTTTGCGTTATTGGTTCCACCGCCGTCCTGCGCTTCGGCGCGCACCGCATCATTACCCGCTCCCTGACCGCTGAAATTCACGGTTTGGAAGTTCCCCGCTGCTTCTGTGAAACCGAACATGTACAAAATGTCGTGATACCGATTCGTCCAGTAAAACAAATTGGCTAGCGCAGCTTTCTGGTTATCGGCTGTCGTTGGAGCTATCGTCAGATCAAGCGGGAATGAAAAATTGCCGTCCGGCACGGCCAGCCTGGGCGAATCATCCGGCTGGTTATTGGTGTCGGTGTCCGAGTAAGTGTCCGCGTTATTGCCAGTAAATGATGTCGGTGGTTGCCCATTCCACCAATCATTGCGCGGATCGTTTGCCGGAAAAATCGTGCTGCCATTGAACGAAGCAGACCGAAATGCCAAATCTTCACGCTGAACCACCGCCGGATTGTTATTCACCATTGGCAAATTCGGGCGCGGGCTTTCTTTGGTGAAAACCTGGCCATGAGGCGTCGGCTGAACCAGCGCACTCAAAATTCCGCCTTTAGGTGTCATTGCGGCAAAGGATGTTTTTCGCTTGTAGGCAGGACTCTGCGGCTCATCAAAACAATAGGAAGTCAGATTTTTGCGATACAGCAGCGCGCCGGTTTCGGCGTCCACAATCATCTGGTACACATCCGCAGATTCAACCAGCCACATTTCGAATTCCCATGCCAGCCGCAAGTGATCGCTGAGCGTCGGGAAGTAAACCAATCGCGCTGGAATATCACCTGTGAATTTTGCTGGTAGCGAAAGCTTTTGCCTCAAAGCACGGCCAGAAGCGACGGCTTTGACCGTCGCTGCATTCGTTGTTTCTACATCAGCAAATTCCACTGCCCGATTGAACGCGGCGCTAACCGCCATACGAGGCTGCGTCAGATTCGCGGCGCGCGCGGCTGCGGGAAGCAGTTCCCCTCCGGCCGTAATCAGCGCTCCGCTGCGATCAAAGTGAAAAACATATTCGCCCTGAAAAACTTCAATCCCGTTCACTTCCTGTTGCAGATACAGATGCGTCACGCCGTTATGATCTGTGCTGTACCGTTTGGCCACACGCAATCCGTCAACTTCGCCATCGCCCAAATGGTAAAGATCGCTGTTGGATTTCAAAAAGTACCTGGCACCGGCTTCAACGTCTGCGGCCGGCGGAGTCAAATCTTGCGTGAAGCTAAACACACGGCTGGGCGCGTTGGTCAAACTGCTGAATTGAATTTGCGCGCTTGGCCGTTCACGACGCAGCCTGGAATTGCGCGCAGTGGCAAGCTGGCGTCCTTCGGCTTCGGCGGCTTTCATTTCCGCAGGCGGAGCCGGCAGCGTCTGCGATAACCCGGCACGAATATCAAAATCTTCCATTTGCTTCGGAACTCGTTTTGACTGTTCCGACTGGCGCTGCGCTTTGGCGGTAAAAACCACGGAAAATACACATACGATGACGACGAAGATGACGGAGTAGAGAAGGTTTCTTTTCATTTTACAGTCTGTTGGAGATTGAGCGCATTAGAGGCGCTGAGTTCCTAATTGGGATTTATGACAGCCTTTGCCAGATCAATTGTGAAGTTTGGATTTGACGCGAAAGTTTTACGAATCGCAACTCCCCGCTTTGGGTGCAGGGATTCTAGCCGAGAATACAGGATTGTTTGAAGCACTTCGGCATTCAGATTGTTCTTTATGTCCTATTGGATTTCGTAATTGATTCATCCAATCAGCGTCCTGCCTGGGTTACACCCCAACAACTCCTTTGACCAAAGCCGCTCACAAGCGCTACAACACTCACCACACAACAACGGAGAATCCATAATGAAAATTCTGATTACTGGCGCGACCGGCTTCATCGGCAGACCTTTGTGCAAAACTCTTGCTGACGAAGGCCACGAATTTCATGTGCTGTCGCGACGGCCCGAATCCGTGAACTTGCCGCGCGCAAAGGCGTTCCGCTGGAACCCGGAAGCCGAAACGCCTCCTGCCGAAGCCTGGGACGGTGTCGAAGCTGTCATTCATCTGGCCGGAGAACCCATTGCAGCCAAACGCTGGACGGAAGAACAAAAACGCCGCATTCGCGATTCGCGCGTCATCGGAACCAGAAACCTGATCAAGGGAATGCAGAAGGCTACGAATCCGCCGAAAGTTTTGGTCAGCGGCTCGGCGGTTGGCTTTTACGGCCATCGAGGTGATGAAAAAGTAGATGAACGTTCCAAGCCCGGAACCGGATTTTTTCCAGACATTTGCACCGCCTGGGAACACGAAGCTGAACAAGCAAAACCACTTGGCACGCGCGTGGTCCAGGTTCGCATCGGCGTCGTTTTGGGCAATGGCGGAGGAATTCTGGAAAAGATATTGATTCCCTTCAAATTGGGAATCGGCGGCAGAATCAGTAGCGGCAAACAATGGTTTCCATGGATTCACATTGACGACATCCTGGGCATCTTGCGCCATGCGCTTTACACCGATCAGCTTAGCGGCCCGATCAACGGCGTCGCTCCAAATCCGGCAACCAACGAAGAGTTCACCGAAGCCTTGGGCACAGCGCTTCATCGCCCCACAATCCTCCCTGTTCCGGAATTCGCGCTGCGAATTGCGATGGGCGAAATGGCCGACGCTGCGCTGGATAGTCAGCGTGTCTTGGCCACCGTGGCGACAGAAACCGGCTACCAGTTTCGCTACCCGGAATTACAAGCGGCGCTGAATGCTTTGCTGCGATGAAGCCAAATTACTGGCCGGAATTCGGCACGCCAAGTAGAATGATTTTTGTAAGCAGAAAAACACATCTCTCACGAAGTCACACGAAGGTTTACGAAGAATTGCAAACTGTTTTGAATCGCTTCGTGTTTTCTTCGTGTGGCTTCGTGGGAAAAATTTGTTTTGACTGCACTCACTTCCAATTCCAACAGGAGAATCACGAATGCGACTGAAAAGAGTAATGACTCTGGTGTCACTGCTTGCGCTCAGCGGACTGCTTGGCGCTTGCGGACATCACGATTCTGAAACCAGCAAATCCCCATCAACCGAAACCACGGCGAAAGGAGCGGAAGCAAAATTGAAGAAAGAAAGTTTTGGCAAACTGCCGGATGGCACTCAAGTGGATGTATACACGCTGACGAACAAAAACGGCGTCGAAGCGAAAATCACCAACTACGGCGCGACGCTGACTTCGGTCAAAGTCCCGGATCGCACTGGCAAAATTGACGACGTTGAACTCGGCTACGACAGCATTGATGGCTATTTGGACAAGAACCCTCACCTGGGAGCCATCGCCGGACGTTACGCCAACCGCATCGCCAAAGGTGAATTCAAGCTCGGCGGCAAAACCTACACGCTGGCCAAAAACAATGGCCCGAACCACCTGCACGGTGGGCCAAACGGATTTTTCAAACAGCTTTGGACGGCAACGGATGTGTCAGGCAAAGACGGCCAAGCTGTGTCCTTCAAATACCTGAGCAAAGACGGCGAAGAAAATTATCCCGGCAATCTGACCGCGACTGTGACCTATACGCTGACGGACAAAAACGAACTGAAAATTGATTACGCGGCGACGACCGACAAAGAAACGATCCTGAACCTGACCAACCACGCCTACTTCAATCTGGCCGGAGCTGGAAACGGCGACATTCTGAAACATCAATTGAAGATCAACGCCACACAGTTCACGCCTGTGGATAAAACCATGATTCCCACCGGCAAGCTGGAAAATCTGGCAGGCACGCCGATGGACTTTTCCAAATTGACAGCGATTGGCGACCGCATTGATTCGACCTACGAACAACTGGTCTTGGGTAAAGGCTACGATCACAACTACGTGCTGGCGACCGGCGGCTCATTGACCGCACAAGCCGTCGAAGTTTACGAACCCACCACAGGCCGCGTGATGGAAGTGTTCACCGACCAACCCGGTGTGCAGCTTTACACCGCCAATCACCTGGACGGTTCCATCATCGGCAAAGGCGGTAAAGCTTACAAACAACGCGGCGGTTTCTGCCTGGAAACGCAGCACTTCCCGGATTCGCCGAATCAACCGAGTTTTCCGACGACCGTGCTGAAACCTGGCGATAAGTTCCAGTCCACCACGATCTTCAAATTCTCTGCGCGGTAAAAAATGTAGAGCAGGTTTTCCAACCTGCTCATGTTTCCGGCAAAGCAAACAATCTCAGGCAGCCTTCCAACCTGCCGATGTTTCAACAAACCAAGATTCAGGGCAGATTGGAAAATCTGCCCTACTCATTTCAATTGTCGCTACCATAGCCTGATGCTATGCTCCCGCCCGCAACTCAGTCCCGAAGCAGTACAAAATTCATAAAGTTAGCGACGAACGCACTATGGCCTTTTTGCCGGAGTTCGAAACAGACATCTTCATCAGCTATGCCCGCGTGGATAACAAAACAGCCACGGACGGCGAAGGATGGGTTGCGCTCTTCATCAAACATCTGCAAACCGAATTGGATAAGTTGCACGGCCGCATGGGCGAAGTGAAACTCTGGTGGGACCCAACGCTGGATGACAATCAACTTTTCGATGTTGTGATTCAAAACCGAATCAATCGTTCGGCGCTTTTTGTATCGCTGACGTCCAAGGGATACCTGAAATCTGAGTATTGCCGCAAAGAACTCTGTTGGTTTCGTGAAAACGCTGAAAAGCATAAATGGGGATTGAAGGTTGGCGAGCGATTGCGTGTCGTCAATGTCATGCTCAACAACATTCCGCCTTCGCAATGGCACGACGAATTTCAAGGCGCAACTGGATCAAGGTTCCATGACGCGGAAAGCGAGGAACAGATTGGGCACCCGCCGCTTCCCGGCGAAGAACTTTTCCGCAAACAACTTCGCAAGCTAAGCGAATCAATTTACCGTACGCTGGAAGAATTCAAGAGCGTCATTGAGAAGCAACAAGCTCAACAGGATGTGCCCGCCAAGAAGGAACCGGCGTCGGACCAAAATGACAACAGTTCGTTTGTGGTTTTCCTGGCCGATGTTTCCGAATCTTTGGAAGTGCGCCGCGAACTTGTTGCCAGTGAACTGCGGCAACAAGGGATTCGCCTCATTGCAAACATTCCGCCGCCGCACCAATCCGCTGCCCATGACGACGTGGTCAGAGCGGAAATCACGCGCGCCGACTTAGCCGTCCACTTGCTTGATCACCAGCGCGGGACAAAGATCATTGACGACACTTCCCTCAGGTATCCGCAACGCCAAGTTGAACTGGGACTGGAGCACGCCAAATCACAATTGATCTGGGTACCCCAGTCGCTTGACCAGCAAGCCATTGCCAAAATCGAAGATGCGGCACACCGAGACTTGCTCAACAAACTGGAAAATAGAAACCGCGAACAATCTCGTTACCGTTTTTTACGAGAATCGCCTAGCGCCATCGCTCGCGAAGTTATCAACCAACTGGAAGAGTTGAAACGAAAACAAAAACAAGCTGAAGCCGCCTTGATAGACACGCATCCGAAAGATAACCAACATGCCTCGTGGCTTTGGACAATCTTAAAAACAAAGGAAAAAGCTGCGCTTATCAACCCTCCGCTAGATGACCCGGCACGCAGCCTATCCGAATTGGAAACCCGATTGCGAGAAGCAGCTCGACTCATTGTGGTTTACGGCGAAGTAGCAGAAGACTGGGTACGTGAACGATTGGGACATGCGATCAAATTTGCTTTTACGGAAAACCGACCTTTAGCTCGGTGCGCAGTCTTCTTTGCGCCCCCGCGAATCAAAGCAGATGGAGTGCGATTCGATCTGGGGTTTGTCCGCGTAGATCACTTCGACATTCAGGACTTGCTTAACCCAGAAACACTCGCCGATTTCCTGGGCAAATCTGATGGGGGCAAGCAATGAATACAGATCGTAACGCTCCCCCTGCTTTTCCGTTTCGAAATCCGTTTGTGGGCTTGCGTCCATTTGAACCCAACGAAAGTTTGTTGTTTTTCGGGCGCATCGAACAGACGGTGGAATTGCTGCAACAACTCCACCGCACGCGCTTGTTGGCTGTCGTCGGAAGTTCCGGTTGCGGCAAATCTTCGCTGATTCGGGCGGGGTTGATTCCTAAGTTGAAAGCCGGTTTTTTGGTGGAAGATCGCGATGTATGGCTGACAGTGACGATGAAACCGGGCACTGATCCAATCGGGAACCTGGCTGAATCTCTGGTCAATGAAATCTCTTCGCAGCAAAACGGAAGCGCTGAATCGCTGGCTAATCAAATCCGCACTGGCGGCACGCAAGCAATTCTTGAGCACTTAAAACCCACGCTAGCGAATTCCGACGCGAATGTTCTACTGCTAGCAGATCAGTTTGAAGAAGTCTTTTCCGCAGGAGACGAAGCGGCGGATTTCATTTCAATGCTGCTAGCGCTGGCTGAACAGAAAGCGTTGCCGATTTATGTCGTGCTGACGATGCGTTCGGATTTTTGGGATCGCTGCGAAGAGTTTTACGGCCTGCCCGAAGCGATGAACCGCAGCTTGTACATGGTTCCGCGCCTGACTCGCCAGCAACGCCAACAAGCCATCGAAGGCCCCATCCGATTGTTCGGCGGCAGTCTGACTGCGCGATTGCTCGACCGGGTGTTGAATGACGCAGGCGATCAATCCGATCAACTACCGGTGATGCAGCACGCGCTAATGCGGACGTGGGACGAATGGCGCAACCCTTTCAAAGAACATCAAGTTAAGCACACTGGCGAAGCGATTGACGTTTGCTGTTACGAATCTGTCGGCACAATCAAAGAAGCCCTTTCGCGCGATGCCGAGGCTGCGTTGGCAGGAATGACGCCCGAAGAACTGAAGATTACCGAGCGGATGTTTCAGGCTCTGACCGACACTGACGCCAACAATCGCCGTGTCCGTCGCCGCGTCTACTTAAGCGAAATTGCTGCCATTGCTGATGCTCCTCCTGAACAAGTTCGCGGCATTATCCAACGCTTCACTGACCAGGATCGTTCGTTCCTAATCGCCCGGCCTCGCCTGTCGGCTGATAACCCACAGATTGATATTTCGCACGAGAGCCTGATTCGCCAGTGGGATACGCTAGGTGATTGGATCAACCAGGAATCCGTTTCGCGTGAGATATATATGCGCGTTGTGATGGCAGCAACTCGCCGAAAGCTGACCGGTGCCAATTTGTGGAGCGGTTACGATTTGGATGAAGCCTTAACATGGCTGGAGGTAATGCCAAGGAATAAAGCTTGGGCAAACCGATACGATCCAAACTTTGATCAAGCAATGAGATTTTTGGACGAGAGCCAGAAAGCGGAAAAAGAGTCGCAAAGGCAGAAGGAAGCGACAGCCAAGGAAACGGAGGAGCGCCGCAAGCGCGAATTGCGCCGGACGCGTGTGTTTGCTGGTTTCGTGACAGCGTTATTGGTCGCTGCCGGTGTGCTGGCGTGGATCGCCTGGCGTCAGCAGCAAACAGCGAAAGCCGAAAGCCTACGTGCGAATCAACAACGAGAAAAGGCACAACAAGCAGAAAATCTGGCTGAGCAACAAAGATCTATTGCCATTGACGAGCGCGATCAAGCGAAAAGGGCAAGAGATGAAGCGGAAAGACAGAAAGCCATTGCCGACGCACAGGCGCTCGCCGCTGACATGGCCAAAAAAGACGCAGATAAACAGAAAGGCATTGCCGTCAGCCAAAAAGAATTGAGCGATGCGTACTTTTTCGATGCTTCGATGAATCTGGCGCAGAGCGCCTTTGAAGGTGACAATTTGCCAAGGGGTTATGAACTATTCAATCAATTTCTCGATCCACCTTTTGACAAAGCACGGAATTTTTATTGGTACTATTGGTGGCGGGAAAATCATCAGGAACTCAATACGCTTAAAGGGCACGAAGTCTCTGTCAATGCAGTGGTCTTCGCCCCCGACGGCAAGACTCTGGCTTCGGCAAGCGGTAATCCAGAAAACATGTTCCACGACACCCGTGACCAGACAGTTAAACTGTGGGACGCCCACACGGGTCAGAATATTGCCACGCTCAAAGGGCATGAAGATACTGTTTTTGCAGTGGCCTTTGCGCCCGATAGCAAGACTCTCGCATCGGCAAGCTCCGACAGGACTGTCAAGCTTTGGGATACGCGCACGGGACGGAACATCGCCACGCTCAAAGGGCATGAATCCTCTGTCTGGTCAGTGGCCTTC
>CAZXHW010000100.1:0-14144 GCA_964639915.1 uncultured Heliomicrobium sp. | reverse complement strand
GTCAAAGGATTCGGCAGCATGGCCGTGGCGTCTTCTTCGTTTGAAACTTGTTTGGGCGAAACGAGTCGTTCGGCATGATCTTCCACAACGTTTCCGGCAATGAAACTGCCCGCTTGTTCGTGCGCAGCCAGCAGCGATTCGACTTCATGGCGCAGGTCTGCGTCTGTGCCGCATGCTTGCGCCAGAAAGTCTGATCGCTCGGCGGTGGCCAATTCCAGCGCGCGATAATAAAGCTGTTCAACTTGTTGAAATCGTTCAGCGTTCATTTTTTATTCATGCCCGTAACCGCTGCGGCCTTTTCGCCGCGCTAGCGGCAGCTGAATTTAGCCGTGGGTTTTCAACCCACGGAAAGTAAGACATACGATGGCCACATCGCGTCAGCGATGTATGAATTCAGGCGTCGCTGACACGACGCGAAATCCTGCACACGCTTCCCGGTATTGAAAACCAGCCGCCGCTATGCGGCGAAGAATAGGCAGAATAGTTTCACTGTCTGTTCATCAGCTACTCAATTCTCGAAACAGCCACGCCTGCGCCAGACTCCATTCGCGCTTGATGGTGCGCGTAGAAACGTGCAGAACTTCGGCGGTTTCTTCGACGCTCAAGCCGCCAAAATAGCGCAGCTCGATGATCCGGCTTTTGCGTTCGTCCAGTTGCGCCAGAGTCTTCAAAGCGTCATCCAGCGCGACCAGATCGGCGCTGCGTTCGTTGGATTTGGCTTCGGCTTCAACCAGCGAAACGCGCAAGGCATCGCCACCGCGTTTCTGGCTGTGTTGCCCACGGTATTCGTCCACTAAAACACGCCGCATCAGTTGCGCGGCGACACCGAAAAAATGCGCACGGTTTTGCCATTGGGCATTTTTCCAATCCATCAGCCGCAAATAGGCTTCGTTGATCAGCGCCGAAGCTTGCAGCAATTGGCCAGGATTTTTCCGTTCGATGTAACGCCTGGCGATGCGGTGCAATTCCGATTGAACCAGCGGAATTAGTTGTTCCAGCGCAGCCTGATCGCCGTCGCTCCATGCGGCCAGCAATTGTGTGATTTCCGGTTGTGACGGTGTCGCCATGTTGACTGATACCCTGTAGCCGTAACTTGGAAAGCGGCGGGAATTTAGCACAGCCCGCCGAAAGCCAACAAAGCCCGCTTCAATAATCGCCAAAATTATTTTCCATTGCCTGGCACTTCAGGTCGGAGGTTTCCGAATTCATTGATGGAGACAGTTAGCGCAATCGGGCGCGCACTGAACCTCAACCAGAAATTTGAACTGCCATCTGAAAAGGAGCCTTCACAATGAAACACAAAATGACTCTTCTGACTTCCGCCTGTGCAATCGCTTTCGCCATCAGCCTGATCGTGCCGAACTTCAATCCTTCACAAGTCAGCGCGCAAATTGTGCCGGAACGCGGCAACAGTCCGGTTCAATGCACCAACGGATTGCTGAATGGACGTTACGGGTATGAAATCAAAGGCACGCTGGCAGGCGTCGGGCCAGTCGTTTTGGTAGGAACGATAACGCACAGTTATGACGGAACTTACACGGGAGCAATGACGGCCAGCTACAACGGCCAGATTGTTCCGTTCCTGCCCTTTAGCGGAAATTTCGCCGTCAATTCGGATTGCTCAGGAACCAGTTCATTTACGCTGCCAGACGGAACCAAGGTCACCACCAGAATCGTCGTTGTCGAACGCGGCAAAGAGTATTTCATCGTCAACACCGACCCAGGCAACGTGTTGAGCGGAGTGATTAAACGGATTGATTAGCCGTGATTCGGAAAATTTTCAACGAAATTTCAAGCCGTCTTGAAGATTTCGTTGCCTGGCCCGCGTATCGTGAGTAACTGAAGGGAAGCTTGTCGCAATCTTGATCGGCAAGCTTCAATGGATGATTTGAAACATGGGGAGATAACACATGAAAAACCGACAGAAATTTTCCTCCGCTTTTACCCTCGTTCTCAGCCTGCTGGCCGGATTGCTGTTTATCCAGTCCGGCGCAGCCAGCGGGCGCAAAGAAATGGCAACATTGACTTTCAACAAAGACGTTGCGCCGATCTTTTTCAAAAGCTGCGCCGAATGCCATCGTTCCGGCGAAGCGGCTCCCTTTTCAGTCATGAGCTACAAAGAAACGCGTCCCTGGGCCAAATCCATTCGGGAAAAAGTGGTCAACAGAACGATGCCTCCGTGGTACGCTGACCCGCATTTTGGCGAATGGGCCAATGATCGCCGGCTGACGCAAAAGGAAATTGACACGATCACGGCCTGGGTGGATCAGGGAGCAAAAGAAGGTGACGCCAAGGACATGCCGTCCGCTCCAAAGTTTGTGGAAGGCTGGGCGATCGGCAAACCTGATCTGGTCATTCCCCTGCCCGAAACCTTCACGCTGGAAGCCAGTGGGCCGGACGAATATCAGTACTTTGAAGTTGATCCGGGATTCAAACAGGATGTTTATGTGCAGATGGCTGAAGCCCGCCCGGACAATCGCCGGATCGTTCATCACATCATCGCGTTCATCAATCCGCCGCAAGACGATGCAGGCCCGAAACCATCCAAAGAAGAGATGGAAAAGATGCAAGCTGAATTTGAGCGGGAATCCACGCAATATCAGGATGGTTTTCTGGTCAGAACCAAAGCAGATGCTCCGGTTCAGAACGATGGCTGCCAATTGCCCAACGGTGGAGCAGGCACCGATCGCAGTGCGAAAAACGAAGGCGTCAGCAACATCGTCTGGCTGGCGGCGTATGCCCCCGGAGCACCGCCGATTCAATTGCCCCAGAAAACTGCGATTCGCGTTCCTGCCGGAGCGAAAATACTTTTCCAGATGCACTATTCCAAAGTTGCAGGCAGCGTTCAAAAAGACCGATCTTCCATCGGGCTGATCTTTGCAAAGCAGCAACCCGAAAAAGAATTGCTGGTGCGTGCAGTTTCAAACACCTACCTCAATATTCCCGCAGGCGCTGATAATCACAAAGTGACAGGTTGCTGGACTGTGCCGGAAGACATTCACATTCAGTCGCTGGGGCCGCACATGCACATGCGCGGAAAATCCCAGCGGATCGAAGCCTTTTACCCGAATGGAAAACACGAAACTTTGCTGAATGTGCCGAACTATGATTTTTCGTGGCAGACGTTTTACGAACCGAAAGCCCTGAAGGCAATTCCCAAAGGCACACGCATTCTGGTGACTTCGACTTTCGATAATTCAACGAAAAACAAATTCAACCCTGATCCAACAAAGGCCGTACGCTGGGGCGAGCCAACTTACGATGAAATGATGATCGGCTTTATCAGCTACACCAAAGACGGACAAAATCTGAAAGATGCCGCACTCAATAAATAAAACAGGCCATCATGAAAAAGTAATGATCGCGTAGATCTCTTTTACCGCGGAGGCGCAAAGATCGCAGAGGAAGCGCAGAGAACATACGATGGAAACTCGGTTTCTCTTTGCCCCTCTGCGAAAGCTCCGCGTTCTCCACGCCTCTGCGGTGAAATCAGCATTACATTTTCACCACTACCGAAAAACATCCACGCAACGTCGCAGAAACCCAAAAGATTGAATTACGTCTTGGCGTTCTTTGCGGCTTTGCGTGACCATTCTGGCTCAGCCTTGATCCTGTTGTTGCAGAAAGAAATCCACCAATTCATCCGCCGAGTTGTGCATTTCGACCGCAAAACGGCCAACGCGACTGGTGAAGTAATTGAACATCCACACCGCTGGAATCGCCACCAACAAGCCAAACGCTGTCGCCACCAGCGCTTCGGAAATGCCCCCCGCCACGGTGCTGAACCCGGCGCTTTGTTCATTGTTCATCTTATGAAACGCGTCAATGATGCCGATCACGGTTCCGAACAAACCGACGAACGGAGCAGTGGACCCAATCGTCGCCAGTGCGGAAAGTCCCCGCTGCATGTCAGCGCTTTTCATGGTCGCCGCCCGGCGCAACGCGCGTTTGGCTTTTCGCATTTGCCGGTCAGAGTTCAAGCCGCGCTGCGAAGCCAGCTCCTGCAATCCTGAATTGACGACAACGGCCAGATGGCTGCGGTTATACTTCTGCGACAGCTTGATTGCGTCTTCGATGTGGGATGAACGCAGCATCTCCGCCACGCGTGGAGCAAATTCGCGTGATTGTTTGGCTGCGGAACTAAAGGTCAGATAGCGCTCCAGCATTACGGCAATCGAGTAGATGGACATAATCAACAGAACAACCATCACGGCGATGCCGTACCAGCTCATCACACGCAATAGTTCTATAGGCGATGATGGCAGCCCCGTTGGACTTCCATCCTGCATGGCGAAAGCCATTGAGCCAGCCACATCTGAAAAATGCGCGTAACATTCCGTCAGGATCAACCGAACAAACGGATCCATAAACTTACCTCCGAGTAATTTGAGTTGTGTTTGTGAATGGACGCGCGCGCAGCCGATTCACGCGCATTGGTTGAAAGTTCGCGGACATGGACTCTGAAGAGTCAATGGAAGTTCCCAACAAATTCCCTCTGAAAAAGTTGCGGCAGACGTTGCTTGAGGGTACATTCCGCGCTGCAACTTCACTTCCGCCGCTAGAATTCTTTTTCCACTCAGAGGTTTTTGATTAATGCAGGATCGGTCGCAGTTTGTCGCAGTCATCAGCACAGACCCGGTAGGACTGACTTTTGTTGAGGGACTAAAGCAGCATGAGGGCTTTGCTGATGAAAATTGATAATTCCACAGTTGCTGTTGTCACTGGCGCAGCCTCCGGTATTGGGCGCGCCTTGGCGATTCGTCTGGCCGCCGAAGGTGCACAACTTGCCATTTGTGATGTCAATGAAGCCGAACTGAAAGAAACTGCCCGTCTGGCAATCAAACCTGGGGTTAAAATCTCAACCCATGTCGTTGACGTTTCCGACCGCGAGCGCATGCGAGCGTTTGTCAGCGAAGTCGTTGCTGAACACGGCCGAGCGCATTTGATCATCAACAACGCCGGAGTCGCGTTGGGCGGCACTTTTGAAGAAGCGACCATTGAAGATTTTGAATGGCTGCTGGGCATCAACCTTTGGGGCGTGATTTACGGCACGAAACTGTTTTTGCCTTTGCTGCGCCAACAACCGCGCGGGCATATCGTCAACATTTCTTCGGTGTTCGGCATCATTGCTCCGCCGGGACAGTCGGCGTATGCAACCAGCAAGTTTGCCGTGCGCGGATTTACGGAATCGCTTCGCCATGAATTGAAAGGCAGCAACATCACCGTCACAGCCGTCCATCCGGGCGGCATTCGCACCAACATCGCGCGGAACGCTCGCGCCGGGGCTGGAGCCGATCCTTCGGAGGTCGAAAAAGGAATTGAGTTTTTCGACAAAGTGGCAAGGACCCTGCCTGAAAACGCCGCCGATGTGATCGTGCGAGGAGTTATGACCGATAAAGAAAAAATTCTTATCGGTTCGGATGCTTGGGTGATTGATAAGATTCAACGCCTAATGCCGGTCAGATACTGGAGTTTTCTAGGCGCGTTGCTGGAAAAGGCGGCTCAATAGAGCCTGGAGATTTATCTAAATGCCAAGTTGGCAAGCACGGCTGTTTTCAGCCATTTCGCGTTTTCTCGTCAAGCGCGGATCAAACAAACAGGTGGCCGACGAAGCGGAGGGCGCAAAGCTGGTTCGCAAACTGTTTGAGCCCAAGGATTTTCTTCGCCCGAAATTGCCTGCCGGAGTTCGTGTTCAACCGGTCACTGATTGGGGCGTTCACGGCGAATGGGTGGAGAATGGAAAAACAGACCGGATCGTTTATTACCTTCACGGCGGCGGTTACGTCGCCTGTTCGCCGAAAACGCATCGTGGATTTACGGCGAATCTTTCATTGGCGGCAAACGCAACAGTGCTGGCACTGGATTACCGGCTGGCTCCGGAAAATAAATTCCCCGCGGCGTTGGAAGACGCAGTTGGCGGGTATCGCTTGTTGCTGGACAAAGGGTATCGGCCACAGCAAATCGTCATCGGAGGCGATTCGGCGGGCGGAGGTTTAGCGGTCGCCACGTTGATTGCGTTGCTTGAACGTGGATTGCCTAGTCCCGCAGGAGCATTTTTGCTTTCCCCTTGGACGGATTTGGCAGGCACAGGCGGTACGATTGTGACGAACGATCCGGTTGATCCTATGCTATCGGGCAAGATGATTCATAAAGTAGCGGCGCTTTACCACGGAGACGTTTCGCCCACCGATCCTTTGGTTTCGCCTCTGTATGGGGATTTAAGAGGATTGCCTCCGATGCGGATTTACGTCAGCGATACTGAAATTCTGCTGGACGATTCCAAACGGCTGGCCGAACGAGCCAGAGAGCAAGGCGTGACGGTTGACCTGCACGTGTGGAACAAGCTGCCGCATGTCTGGCCAATCTTTGTCGCATTTGGAATTCCCGAATCGAAAGCTGCGCTGAGCGAAATTGCCGAATTCGTCAAAGAACAAACTTCCTCGGTGCGGGAAAAGGTCGCATCCATGTAAACAAACACAGCAGGATTGGCTGGATTTTGCGGTTCCCCAGTCAATCATTCCATCAACCTTGTAGATTTTGTCGAAAATTTATCTGCAAACTATATGAGCACTTCCATCAACCAACTTGTAGTCGTGATCGGCGCAGGACCAGCAGGAATCTATGGCGTCCGCAAATTGGCCGAAGCTGGCCACGAAGTCATCATCCTGAACCGCGACATCAAACCCGGCGGTTTGGTCGAATACGGAATTTATTTCAACAAGCACAAACTGAAAGAAGGCGTGCGAAAACAGTTTCGCCAGATTCTGGCCGATCCCAAAATTCATTATGTTGGCCATGTCAAAGTCGGCGAACAAGCAGACCTGACGTTAGATGAAGTGCGCGATCTGCTGAAGCCGTCGGCTGTCGTTGTTGCCGCTGGCGCGCAGGGGACAAAGGCGCTGGGCATTCCGGGCGATGATGCGACTGGCGTCTACCACGCGAAAGATTTGGTTTATCACTTCAATGGCTTGCCGGAATTTACCAAGCGCGATTTTCAGATGGGCGACCGCGTCGCCATCATCGGCGTGGGCAATGTCATGGTGGACATTGCCCATTGGCTGGTTCACGAAAAGAAGGTGAAGGAAGTTATTGCTGTCGCACGGCGCGGCCCTGCACAGCGAGCTTACACGGACGTTGAAATCCAAGCCGTCGCAACCAATCTGGATTTGGAGGCTTTCGATGCCGAGCTTGAGCGAGTGCGCCAAAAACTGGAAGCCGTCGGCGAAGACGTGGAAACAATTCGCAAAGATCTGACCAAACATTGCGGCGCGAAAGCAAAAGAAGGTGAAAGCCCAAGCAAAATGTATTTCCGGTTTTTGAGCTCGCCAACTGAAGTCGTTGTCGAAGATGGCAAAGTCAAAGCGCTTCGTGTCGAAAACACTGAATTGTACAAACGCGTTGACGCAATTTCCTGCAGAGGCGCAGGCACATTTTTCGATATCGAATGCGATTCGGTAGTTTTCGCCATCGGCGACAAAGTTGATGAAACCCTCGGACTTCCCTGCACCGGAACGGAATACGTGCGCAATCCGAATCCTGACCCGGAAAATCCCGGCGATGAAGCGTATCAAGTTTATGATCCGGCAACCGGCAAAGTTTTGGACGGATTGTTCGTCATCGGCTGGTCGCGGCAAGCTTCAGACGGGGTCGTCGGGAAAGCCAAACAGGACGGCGAACGCGGCATGGCCGTCGTCAATCGCTACCTGACAAAAGCCGAAGCAAACACAGCAGAAGGCTGGGAAAATCGGTTGGCAAAGTTCCGGCAACTTCTGGCGGAGCGCGGCGTAAGAACGATTGATTACGCCGATGTGCAGAAGCTGGAAGCAGTGGAACGCGAAAAGGATAAAGAACTCAGCGTAGAGTTTTTCAAATATAAAACCGACGAAGATATGTTGGCGGCAATTGATCGCTAACAAACATGAAGAGAGTGCATAAATAGACTGCTGAAAGGAACCACAAAAAGCACAAAAGAATGTTGAGCAGTAATTTGCCACAAGATATTTTTGTGTTTTATGTGCTTTTTGTGGTTAGTTACCTGCCTTGGAATTACGCCCAGGCTTCAACAAACCATAACCATATTCAGTCACTATAATTAAAGCATGAAAACATCAGAATCGAACGCAGTATCTCCTTTCCTGATGATGGTGGTCCTGCTTTGCCTGCTAACAAGCTGCCAAGCCGTTGCAATTCCCAGCCGCGCAATCGAATTGCCAAAACCTGATTTGCAAGCCGCAATGCAGGTCAAAGCCAACGCGACGCCGCTGGAAAAGCTGAACGCTTCAGCTATTGAGCAAACGACTTATACTCACAGTTACGACGCTTCGTACGTCAAACTTGATTATCCCAACGGTGACGTGCCTAAAGAAACCGGCGTTTGCGCAGACGTGGTCGTCCGGGCGTTTCGCAGCGCAGGCATTGACCTGCAGAAAGAACTGCACGAAGACATGGCTCGTAGCATTTCCAAATATCCGAACAAGTGGAACACTCGAAAGCCAGACAAAAACATTGACCATCGCCGCGTGCCCAACCTGATGACCTGGTTCAATCGAAAAGGCAAAGAGTTGCCGATCACGAAAAACGACAGAGATTACCAGCCCGGCGATGTCGTGGCCTGGCAACTCGATGGCGGCCTGACGCACATCGGCTTGGTCAGCAAAATCAAAGTTGAAGGCGCTGAACGCTTTGCGATGTCTCACAACATTGGCGCAGGCGCTCGGCTGGAAGACGTGCTGTTCCAGTGGAAAATCATCGGGCATTACCGATACTTTTAATTTTGGAGTGCTTGCGCCTTTGGCGCAGCTTTGAAAGTCCTTTCGCGAAGCTCTGGTTTCGGTTGACTACCAACGCGACGCCAGAGGCTTAGCGCGCCACATTTTCTTTTAACGGAGATCGAAGTTTGAGCACAAAAGTTCTGCCCGTTCCAGGGCTTGAAGTCGGCCCCTCAACGATTGACGGAAAAGGCTGTTTTGCCACCGCTCCTTTCAAAAAAGGCCGCAAGATCGCGGAATTCGTCGGCGAAAAAATCTCACGCGTCGAAACCGCTCGGCGCTTGCGAGGCTTGCGACGCATTCGCATTTGCGGTCTGGATTCGTACTGGTCCATTGACGGTTCGGTTAACGGCAACGTGTCGCAGTTCGTTAACCATTCATGCCAACCGAACTGCCGTTTGTCGCTGGTTCGCGGCCATTTGATTTTCTTTGCGCTGAAAGACATTCAGCCGGGAGAAGAAATTGTTCTGGATTACGAAGAATCCTGGCATGACGACAGCAAGCGTTGTTCTTGCGGTGCGCCAAATTGCCGAGGCCGTATCAACAAATAGCCATCTTCCGGCTACAATCATCGCGTTATGGAAAACCTACAATCCTATTTCCCGATCCTGGGCGAATTAAGCCTGAAGGCTGGCGCAATTGCGCGTCGTCATTACAATTCCCAAGTCGAATTTGAACGCAAATCTGACGACTCACCGGTCACCAAAGCGGACCGCGAGATCGAACTGTTCCTGCGGCAATCACTGGAAAAACAATTTCCGGATCATTCAATCCTGGGCGAAGAGTTCGGCGAAACCAAAAAGTCAGGCTCGCATCGTTGGATTCTTGACCCGATTGACGGCACAAAATCCTTTGTTCTGCGAACGCCACTGTTTGGAATTATGATCGCCTTGGAGCGCGACGGCGTGCCGGTGCTGGGTTCGATTTACTTCCCGATTCAAGATCATTTGCTGATCGGTTCGGCGGAAACCGGGACGTTTCTGAATGGCAAGCCATGTTCGGTGTCGAAAACTACTGACCTTTCCGATGCCACGATGATCCTGACCAATCCGCGCGAGCTGTATTCGGAAACGCGTGGAGAACCTTTGCGGCGCTTGGCAAAAAGCGTCCGGCTGGTTAGAGGCTTTGGCGATTGTTATGGCTATTACCTGGTGGCAACCGGATTGGCTGAGATGATGGTCGAACCCGGCAATTTGAAGTATTACGACGTCGCTCCGATGCCGCCCATTCTGGCGGGTGCTGGCGGCGTGTTCACGGATTTGAGCGGCAAAGTTGACTTACTGAACGGTCAGGGCCTGGCGACCAGCAAACAGCTTCACGAAAAAATTTTACGGGTGCTTGGTTCCACAACGTAGAGCAGGTTTTCCAACCTGCTCATGTTCACACCGGACGGACCTGCCGAGCTGTAGGTTGATTTTCGTCAGAACGTCATGCGCAGGTTGGAAAACCTGCGCTACGGTTTACGGCAACTCGCGAACGCGAATGTTTTTGAATTCAATCGGCGAGCCTTCAGATTCCATGCACAGATACCCAGTGCGAGGTTCCGCGCCATTGCCGCCGGAAACCTCTTCGCCGTTGACCCACAACCGAACTTCGCCGTTGATGGCGCGAACGTAATAGTGATTCCATTCGCCTACGCCTTTGCTCAGGTTCTTGCGTGGAAAGCTGCGCGAACCGTTTGGCGATAACGGCGGAAACGGTTTCAGCTTGGAATTACCAACCGCGAAAATGTCGCCGTTAGTGGTAAACCAGTCGCCTTTTTTACCAGAAGACTTTTCGTATTGTTCTTTGTAACCGTGGTCCAGAATCTGAACTTCGATGCCCCATTTTGGCAGAGCGTCGGGCTTCAAATCGGTCAGTGCTTCGTCCGGAACCCAGACGAATGTGCCTGAGTTTCCTGCCGAGCGCAGATGCCGCCATTCCAGCATGTACTCAAAGTTGGTGAATTTCTGCTTGGTCCGCATCACGCCAATAGGCTTTCCGGTGCTGGACAGCAAACCGTCTTTCCAACTCCAGGTGTCTGGATAACAATTGACGTTGGTAAAGTCTTCTTCGCCCAAGGCTCGCCAACCCGGCTGCGTTGAATCCATATACACTTTGGGCGCTTGGCGTTCTTGAGCGCGGCTGGCTTGCAGGTAAACTGCCGCGAGAAGAAGAATTCCGATCAGACTCAAAGCTTTAGCGGGTTTCAATTCTGGCTCCTTTATGCTTCTTCGTGGTTTTGAAGCCACGTTATCTCCTTGTACAAACTTTGATATGAACAATTCACAGACTTCAAACTGGCGTCGCCCGGTGCTGATTTACAGCCTGGCAATGGTGTTTTCCCTGGTCGGCCTGATGGATTCCATTTACCTGACGGTGCAGCATTTGTCCGGCAAAAGCGTCAAATGCACCGTCACAGGCGGTTGTTCAAAAGTCCTCAGCAGTTCTTATGCAACCACTGCCGGTATGCCAACAGCCGCTTTCGGAGCGATGGCGTATTTCGCAGTTTTCAGCCTGGCAACGCTTGCCGTCTTCGGTTCGCGACAAGCGCGAACCTGGATGGCGGTTTTGGTCGTTCCGATGATTCTGACCACATGCTGGCTATTCTATCTGCAAGCCTTCGTGCTGCATGCTTTCTGCGAATTCTGCCTGCTTTCAGCCACCATGACGTTGCTGCTGACTCTGTTGGCGTTTTTCGGCTGGCGGAGTCAAGAATCACCTACTACTTCTCCATCAAAAAGCTGATCCTTCCGGACTGACGGGCAGCATCAGGATTTTGCTTTCAGCAGTTTGTCAATTTCCTGCCGCAAATAGTCCATCGTCAGTTTTTCGCTATCAATCAACTGGCCATTCAAAAATAGTGTAGGCGTTCCGGTGACGCCTCTCGCCTCGCCGCGCTGAACATCGTTCAGTACGATGGATTTGACTTTGGGGTCGTTGATGTCTTTTTCGAACTGTTCCAGGTTCAAGCCCAACTGCCGCGCAAAATTCACCAGAATGGGAGCAAAGTTGTCGGTTTCCTTCCATACTTCCTGGCTTTCATAAAGCAGGTTGTGCATTTCCCAAAACTTCCCCTGCTGGCCTGCGGCGACCGCTGCAAAAGCCGCGATTGCCGCATGCTGATGGATTCGAGTCAGCGGAAACTGGTGGAAAACGAATTTGATCTTGCCTGCGTATTGGCTTTTTAGCTTTTTCAAGTCCGGATGCAGCGCGCCACAAGGCGGACATTGATAATCGCCAAACTCTTCAAGGACAACCTGGTCTTTGTAATCGTTTGGTCCCGGTAAACCTGTCTGATTGACAATGGGGGTAGCCAGCGGAATCGGTGTTGCCGCTGGAGTTGTTGGATGCGCAGAGCGATAAAGATACGCTCCTGCGCCAATCGCGCCTGCAAAAACCACCGCGATGATGGCAAACGGTAGATAACGTTTCATTCAGATTTTTTCCTTCGAAGTCCTTCTGGCAAAAGTTGAAGATCAAGCTTGCGACCTGGGCCGAAACCGATCTGTTCACATCTGCCCATAACTTAATACAGCTTGGCGGATTCTCAAAAGCGACTTGGCGTTTTACATCAATTCTTCAGCTTGCCTTTTAGCAACCCGACTTTTACACTCTGCGCTCATTTCACCAAGACCTATCAAAATCATCGAGGCATTCATGAAGATTCACGAGTATCAAGGCAAGGAATTGCTCCGCCGGTTTGACGTCAAAGTGCCGCGCGGCATTGTTGCGCACACCGTGGCAGAAGCCGAAGCGGCAGCCAAAGAACTGGGCTTACCCGTTGTCGTCAAAGCGCAGATTCATGCCGGGGGACGCGGCAAAGGCGGTGGCGTCAAGCTGGCCAGAACCGCTGAAGATGTGACCAACATCGCCAAGCAGATTCTGGGAATGAATCTGGTCACACACCAAACCGGCCCTGAAGGCCGCACGGTTCACACCCTGCTGATCGAAGAAGGGTTGAAGATCAAACAGGAATTTTATCTGGGCATGCTGCTCGATCGCGCCGAATCGAAACTGGTCTTTATGGCTTCTGTCGCTGGCGGCATGGACATCGAAGAAGTTGCTGCCCATACGCCCGAAAAGATTTTGAAAGAACACATTGATCCGGCTGTTGGGATGCAGGCTTTTCAGGCTCGCAAGCTGGCTTTTGGTTTGGGACTCGCGCCTGAACTGATTGGTAAAGCCACCAAATTTTTGCTGGCGCTTTATCGTTCATTCGCTGAACTGGACGCTTCGCTGCTGGAAATCAATCCTTTCCTGCTGACCGAAGACGGCGAGCTTTACGCGCTGGATGCCAAAGTGAATTTCGACGACAACGCGCTATTCCGTCACAAAGAGTTCGATAGCTTGCGCGACCTGAACGAAGAAGCGCCGCTGGAAATTGAAGCCTCGAAATTCGACCTGAACTACATCAAGCTCGATGGCAACATCGCCTGCATGGTCAACGGAGCAGGCTTGGCGATGGCCACAATGGACATCATCAAACTGACCGGTGGCGAACCGGCCAACTTCCTGGACGTCGGCGGTGGAGCTTCGCAGGAACGCGTCGAAAACGCTTTCCGAATTTTGCTGGCTGACGAAAATGTCAAAGCCGTGCTGGTCAACATCTTCGGCGGCATCGTTCGATGCGATATGGTCGCACGTGGAGTGGTTGGCGCGGTGAACAATCTGGGCGTCAAAGTTCCCATCGTCGTTCGCCTGGAAGGCACCAACGTCGAAGAAGGCCAGCGCGTACTGCGCGAATCCGGCCTGAACTTCCTGGTCGCCAACGGCATGAAAGACGCCGCCGAAAAAGCGGTCGCTGCTGCGGCCTGACAATCTGAAACAATCCGATTCTGAAAATGCCAAAGGATCGAGAGTGAGTCGTCACTCTCGATCCTTTGGCATTTTCAGGTAGAGACGCAAAATTTTGCGTCTCTACCTGACGACATTAACAGCTTGGCGGGAAGACGGGGATGATGTAGCTCATCGAATTATTCAGCGTCAGGTGATGCAGGTTGTGCCCTTGGTTGAAGGCTCCTGCTGAACTTGACGCATTCGGGTTGAAGTTGATAGCCGCGCCGGTAATGCCGATCGCTCCGGTCTGGTTGTAAATCTTCAGCCAGCCGGTTCTTCCAGCGGGAACAAAGGTTTCAAACCTTGGCGTTGTGCGCGGGAAGTTGTTGGTAATCGAACTTCGCAATTGACAGTTCCCTGTTACAGAAAAACTCAACGCGGCTTCGGCGTCGTCGTAGAAGATGCCGAACAACGTTCCGAGCGTCGAAGCCCCGATTCCCAGATTACCTCCGATGCGGTTGATGATTAACAAGGTGTCATTGCCATCAGCTCTGGAGCCAACGTTGTCCAGCGCCAGCGTCGCCGGAGTCCGGTTGTAGCTGATGCCGTCAAAGTTGA
>CAZXHW010000099.1:13113-14165 GCA_964639915.1 uncultured Heliomicrobium sp. | reverse complement strand
GACAATGTTTTTTAACGTGCCGTTGAACAACACTCTTGCTGCGGTCGAGCCGACAGCTGCCGATAGCGGAAAGCTCTGGGCCGATTACCAGACAAGGTGGACGGCGTGGAACCATGTGCGGACTGTGGCATCGCTGGCAGCGTCTGGCTTATTCACCCTCGCACTTCGATCTTGAGAAGAAAGAACCTGATTACGCTACTTTCAGCGGCGTGTGATGCCGAGTTTTTGCATGCGCGCTTGCAAAGTCGTCCGCTTGATTCCCAGTCGTGTCGCCGCGCCGTTCGGTCCGCTGATAACCCAACTGGTTTCTTTGAGCACGCGCAAAATGTGCTCGCGTTCATTGTCGGCAAGCGTCTGGCTGGTAGAAGGAGCATTTTTTTCCGCCGCCTTATTCCCCCGCTTCATATCATGAAGCGGAATTTCAAGCGCTGGGCCACGTGAAAGAATGACAGCCCGTTCAATGACGTTTTCAAGCTCGCGGATATTTCCCGGCCAGTGATATTGCGTTAGAGCTGCCATGGCTTCGGCGGGAATTGTGTCGAGTTGTTTGTGCATGCGCTGCGCGAACTTCTGCGCAAAAAAGCGCGCCAGCAACGGGATGTCTTCGCGACGTTCGCGCAGCGGCGGCAGCATGATGGGAAAGACATTCAGCCGGTAAAACAGGTCGCCGCGAAACTGCTTGTCAGCAACCATCCGCTGCAGATCGCAATTGGTCGCCGCTACCAGCCGAACGTCAACGCGCTGTGTGCGTGTGCTGCCCAGGCGTTCGAATTCCTGTTCTTGTAAAACGCGCAACAGTTTGGGTTGCAATTCCAGTGGAATATCGCCGACTTCATCCAGAAAAAGTGTGCCATTGTTCGCCAATTCGAAACGCCCAACACGTTGCGAAATAGCACCGGTAAACGCGCCTTTTTCGTGGCCGAACAATTCGCTTTCCAGCAATCCCATTGGAATCGCTGCGCAGTTTATTTTGACCATTGAACGTTCGCGACGGCCGCTCAATTTGTGAATAGCGCGGGCGATCAGTTCTTTGCCCGTGCCGGTTTCGCCGC
>CAZXHW010000099.1:6337-13103 GCA_964639915.1 uncultured Heliomicrobium sp. | reverse complement strand
GCGAATCAGGATCGTGGAATCCGTTGGCGCAACAGTTTCCACCTGTTTCAGGATGCGTTGCAGCACCCCGCTGGCACCAATTATCTGCTCAAAACTCAAGGCGGTTTGAATTTCTTCTTCCAAATAGAGTTTTTCCTGGCTCAGCTTGTTTTTAAGCGTTTCAATTTCACGGTACGCCAGCGAGTTTTCGACAGCGATCGCAATCTGCTGAGCGATTTGCGTCAGCAATTCTGCGTCCTCTTCCGTAAAAGCATTCGGGCGAAAACTCAATACATCAAGCGTGCCCAAAACTTTCTCGCGCGCGATCAGCGGCACATGGCAACTGGATTTGAAACCCGCAGCAGCCATCAGCCGCACCATTTCTATCGAAGATTCTGTCGGCAGGAATTGTGAAAGCACCAAAGTCTTCCGCGAAGTGAATGCTTTTCCTGGCCCTGTGCCTTTCAACGGAATCAAATCCGTCGTTCCGAACAGTTCCTGGTTCCGTTCATAATCCAATGCCTGCACTCGCAATTGGTCAATTTCTGCATCGTAAAGCGCTATCCCTGCGAAATCGTGCGGCAGCACCCGGCGCAGTCCTGCAGAAAGAGCTGCCAGCAATTCCGGTAAATTCAGATTTGAAACAACGGCATTGTTGATTTCCAGCAAGAGTTGCAGCCGTTCGGAATGGAGTTGAGCTTTTGCTTCGGCAGCGCACGCTCGCTCGAAGTTCATCGCATTATCCGCCGCCACAGCAATCTGACCGGCAATTTGCGTGAAGATATCAGCGTCATCTTGCGTAAAGGCATCTGGACGCTGGCTGACCATAGCGATTGTCCCCAGTGCGCGCCCTTGCGAAACCAGCGGCGCGATGCAGGCGGATTGCACGCCTTGTGCGGCGATGCTTTTCGCCACTGGCGAAGGCGCATTTTCAAGCATGGCACGGGTCACCAGAACGGTTTGCAACGATTTCATCACTCGTTCTGAAGGCGTGCCTGCCAGCGGAACCAATTGCCCTTCTACCGCAACTGCCTTCTTCTGCAACTTCGGATCTAGCGCATACACGCGCAAATGTCCGGGCATAGAATCCAGTAGCGCCATCCAGACGCCATCGCAGTTGATCACCTGCTGCAAGTAATCAGACACGACGCCGATCAGGTCGCGCAGGTTGCGATGCGAAACAATGCTTTTGCCAACATCCAGCAACAAGCCCAATCGTCGCAGCTTGTCGCCCGCCTGCGACGGTTGCAACTCAGCATCCATTATTTTTTTCCTCCGGAAGGAGCGCGGTTTCAGCGCAAACCATCAAATAATAAATGACAGAACCCTCAATCTACCGTCGCCTGACGCGCGCATCAAGGTCTTGCGAACTTGATGCGCGCTGAGTGTGCCTACAATTCGGCACTCGCCAATATTTGGGCACTCGATTCTTCGGCACTTGTCGGCGTCATAGCCTTCGTAAGAAACCTAAATCGTTTTTCTTCAAAGACTTGATTGATGCGCCGAAGCCCTTCGTTCTCTGGCCTTGAGATTGCCATTCTGACAATCGTTGCAAGACAAAACGCGGCTTTGAGGCAAAGCGTTTAGAAACGATTGCAATGCAATTGCAGCGCAATCTGCAAACAAATTTGAAAGCCGTTGGCTTAAAGAAAAGGAGAAGAAGGATCAACGATGGAACTATTCATACTACTTACCATGATGGGCTTCAGCAGCCTTTGCTTGCTGATTCTGCTAGGGGCTGTTTACAGCCTGTACCGCCAAAAAGGAAACGAGAAGCTGGAACAAGACCGTCAATCAGACACAGCGACGGCTGACACACAGTAATGGCCGACGGCCACTCGAAACACTTCAACAGTCAACTTTATCAACAGGAGAAAAGGGATATGACAATCAAACATCAATTCAACGGAAACACCATTCAGAAATTATCGAGCATCATTGCCAGCGTTTGCTTGCTGATGATCGTTGCCGGCAGTGCCATGGCTCAACAGGTACGCGTGGATTTCGACAAGACTGCGGACTTTTCGAAATACAAAACCTTCGCCTGGATCAAAGGCACATTCGTGCAAAACCCATTAGTTCATCAACGCATCGTGGCGGGCATTGAAGCCCAGCTTGCATTGCAGGGATTGCGAAGAGCGGAAAGCAATCCAGACATCGTCATTGCTTACCACGCTGCTACTGACACGCAGGTTTCAATCAACACCATGGGCGGAGGCCCGCTTGGCGGATGGCGCTTTGGGGCTGGAACCGCAACTGTGGACAAAATTCCGGTTGGACAATTGATGGTGGACATCGGCGATCCCAGCGCGAAGAAGTTCGTCTGGCGCGGCACCGCCAACGGAACCATCAGCAGCAAACCAGAAAAGAACGAAAAGGCGCTCCACGAAGCGCTGACAAAGATGTTTCAGAATTTCCCGCAGCCTCCGGGCAAGAAATAAAGCCACGCTTTCACCTCTTCGCCACGCTAGTGGCGGTTGAATTTAGCCGTGGGTGTTCAACCCACGGAAGCTGAGACATTGATGGGCACGTCGCGTCAGCGACGCTTGAATTCAAGTGTCGCTGACGCCAGGCGAAATCTTGCCCGCTACGACACGGCGTTAAAAACGCTGAGCGAAAGTCAGCCGCCGCTATGCGGCGAAGATGAGACTGAGAAGCTACGGCATAAGTACATCTACGCCTTTTGAGCAGAAGCAAGCATTCTTCTGCTCAAGGCAATCTACGAAAAGGAAGGAGAGTTTTGATGAAGGCTAAGACATACAGAACAACATTGAGGGTTGGAATTCTATCCGTCATAACGCTGCTGTTCGGTGCATTCGCAGTCCAGGCGCAAGACCCCGCGCAACTCAAGGGACTGTTTGCGCGCGCGCAGCAACAAAACGCGCAGGAGTTGAAGCAATACACCTGGAAGTCGCGAAACGAAGTCAGAAAAAATACCGAAAGCAAAAGCACACAGGTGTTCCAGATGCGCTACGACGCATTTGGCAATCTTCAGCGAAGCCAGATTGGTGGCTCTGCGCCGCCGTCTATGCCGAAAGGCCCAATCTTCGGCCACATCGCGCAAAAGAAGAAAGCGGATTTCACGGAGTTGATGGGTGATCTGCGCGAACAGGTGCAGACCTACAGTCACCTTTCACCCGCAAAGATGCGGGCCTTTCTGGCCAGCGCAACGATTCTCGCCAAAATGGATCAGGGCTTCATTCAGATTCAGGGCGCAAACATCTTACAGGCCGGAGATTCCATGACCATCTGGCTGGATGCTAAAACCCGCAAACAACGCCGCGTTGAGATTCACACCTTCCTGGAAAGAAATCCGGTGAAAGCTGTGATCGAGTTTGCTGACCTGCCTGCTGGCCCGAACTACATGGCGCGAACGGTTGTGGATTACCACAAAGACGGGCTGCAACTGATCACCGAAAACTTTGATTACGAACGCATGAGGTAATTTATGAAATTGATGCCACAGCAATTTATCTCTGTTCTGTTGGTTGGCTGTTTGCTGACGGCGTTCATTTCGCCTGCCATCGCTCAATCTGTCTCAGGTTCGATTGCCAAACAGACGGCTGCACAAACGGACAAAGGATGGCCGCGAACGTTTGCAGGCGGGGGAGCTTCCTTTTCCGTCTATCAACCGCAGATCGAACAATGGAAAGACAACCGGCTGGAAGCGCGCGCTGCCGTTGCGGTCGTCGCTGGCCAGAACAAACAATCGGCGTATGGCGTGATCTGGTTTGCGGCGCGCACGGAAATTGACAAGGTCAACCGGCTGGTGACGCTGACCGATTTCAACGTCACAAAAGTCAGTTTCCCGGCAAACCCGGAGCGCGCCGCCGCCTACCAGAGCATTTTGCAATCACAGGCTCCCAAAGCGGGTGAAGTGATCGCGCTGGATCGGTTACTGGCTGACCTGGCAATCACTCAAGCCAAAACAGCAAGTTCCGGGTATCAGCTTAAAAATGATCCGCCGGAAATTCTGTTCAGCACTTGCCCGACAATTCTGATTCTGATTGACGGCGAACCGGCGCTGCGTCCGGTCAAAGACACGCATCTTAGCCGCGTCATCAACACGCGTGTGCTGATGTTGCGTGATGAAGCGAAGGGGAAATTCTATCTTCATTTGATGGACGGCTGGATGGAAGCCGAGACCGCCGTCGGGCCGTGGAGCATTGCCTGGAATGCGCCTTCTGATTTGGACAAGGCATTGGTCATCGCGGCACAGGCAAAGCAAACGGACTTGCTGGCCGGATCGGATAGTCAAAAACCGTCGCTGAAAGAAGCGGCCAAGCAAAACGCCTTGCCTGTGATTTACGTCAGCCTGAAGCCTGCGGAACTGCTTCAAACGCAAGGCGAAATGCAGCTTGCACCGATTGAAAACACACAGCTTCTTTCCGTGACGAACTCTGAAAACGACATCTTCGTGGATACCGTCACGCAAGATCGGTACGTGTTGATTTCAGGTCGCTGGTTTCGTGGCAAATCCATAAATGGGCCGTGGGAATACGTGTCCGGTGATTGGCTGCCTTCGGATTTCAGCAGGATTCCACCTTCGCATGAAAAGGCCAGCGTATTGGCTTCCGTTCCCGGAACGCCGCAAGCGAAGGAAGCCTTGATTGCAAACGAGATTCCGCAAACGGCAACCATCCATCGAAGAGAAGCAACGCTGACGGTCGAATACGACGGACAACCGCAATTCCAATCCATCGAAAACACGTCGCTGAAATACGCCGTCAATACTTCGACACCTGTGATTTCGACTGGCGCCAACAGTTACTACGCGGTGACGAACGGGGTCTGGTTTGTTGCAAATTCGGCAAATGGGCCGTGGGCGGTGACGGCTTCGGTTCCGACTGTCATCTATAGGATTCCGCCAAGTTCGCCCGTGCATAACGTAACTTACGTCAAGGTGTATGGCTCGACGCCGGAGGTGGTTTACGTCGGTTATACGCCGGGCTACCACGGTACGGTCGTTTCTTCCAACAACGTCGTGGTGTACGGCACGGGTTGGTATTTCCGGCCTTACATCGGCAGCTACTGGTACAACTCTTCGTATACTTACGGCTACGGCGCAGGCTTTACCTGGAGCGTGTATGGAGGCTGGGGGGTCGCCTACGGCATCGGTTACGGCTGGAGCAACTATTACTATCCTGTGCCTCATTACGGTGGCTATTACGCAGGGTATGGTTGCTGCCTTTATGGTGGCGCAGCAGCGGCGAACGTTTACGGGCGTTGGGGGAATGTGGCGTATTCGGGAACCAGAGCCGCGTGGGCCAATCCGTATACCGGCAACGTTGGTCAAGGCGCTGCTTTCTCTGGCGTAAACACCGTAACGGGCACCCGGTATAACGGTCGCGGCTTCACGAACACCAATGTTTACACCGGCACGACCGTTACCGGCGGCGGCGGCGTTGCTTATAACCCTTACACCGGAAGAGGGGCAGCGGGTCAGGCAGGCGTGGCAACCAATGCTTACACCGGCAATGCCGCTGCCGGTGTGCGAGGTGCAAGCTACAACCCGCAAAGCGGCGTCGTCAGCGGGGGTGCGGCGGGCGCGACGTACAACGCGTCAACCGGTCAGGTAACGTCAGGCGGCAGAGGCTTTGCCTACAACACCAAAACTGACACGGGCGTTGCCGTTGGCAAAAACAATGTTTATGCGGGACACGATGGCGAGGTTTATCGTTACAACAAATCCAGCGGCTTGGAGCAGCACACGGGAAATGGCTGGCAATCAGTAAACCGGCCAACAGAACTTCAGAATATCCAGAACCAGCAAGGCGCACGCGCGACCGGACAACAGCGCTGGGAGAACTTTCGCGCAGCGGGAGGCTCAGGATCAAATACCGGTGTCGTTGGTCCAAGGTTTGGTTCAGGAAATGGTGGCCCGCGCTTAGGCTCTGGCGGCTCAATTGGCGGAGGCCGCATCCGCCGATAACCTGACGAGATTTTTCAGCAATCAGGGCGCGGTACCTATGGCGACACGCTGCCTACACAATCAACAGCCGCAAGGCAACATCACTGGAGAAGAAGGAGAAAGAAGATGAAAACAGGAATTCGTATGTTCGCAACCACTGTCAGCCTAACGCTGGCGCTTTCGTTGACCGCCATTGCGCAAACGCAAAGCACAACGGCAAACGGCGGAACAGTCACAACCAGCGCAAGAGGTGGCAAGGTTTATCAAAGCCCGAATGGCGGCGTGGTCGCCAAAGGCTCACGGGGCCGCGTAGTGACCAAAGATCGAAATGGAGCCGTTACTGCCAAAGGCCCGAATAGCGGCGTTGCAGTTGCCCCAAATGGCGATGCCGCTGCATACGGCCCAAACCGCACCGCCGTTCGCAAGAACGGAACCACAACCGTTCGCCAACGCTAAGTGGCGGGGTTTGCCGGTTGGTGAAGTGAAGAACTGACCTGCAATCCGTACTCAATACTTTCAACCAGCGCTGCCCATGAAGCAGCGATAATATTGCCAGCGACGCCGACCGTGTTCCAGGACCGTTCGCCGTCGCTGGTTTCCACATGAACGCGCGTTTTTGCAGCCGTCGCATGTTCGCCATCCAGAATGCGAACTTTGAAATCAATCAGGTGAAAGTTGTCAATTTGCGGATAATGACCGCGCAAGGCTTTTCTCAAAGCCTGATCCAAAGCGTGAACCGGGCCGTCTCCCATGCTGGCGGTGTGCTCTTCTTCGCCGCCGACATTCAATCGAACAATCGCTTCAGGTTCGTTCGATGACCCAAGCCAGATGCGGTATTCAATCGTTTCAAAGAAATGCTTGCGGCGACCGAGCGCG
>CAZXHW010000099.1:0-6327 GCA_964639915.1 uncultured Heliomicrobium sp. | reverse complement strand
CTCGGCCTCCCATGCTTGCCAATACTTGATACCGAAATAGAGCGCGCTCCACGCCAGCAATTTGAAAGAAGCTTCGGCGTCTTCAAACGAATAGCCTTCGTGTTCCAACGTCTTCAACTGCGCCAGCAAACGGCGAGCTGCTTCCGGATTCTTGGTAAACTCTTCGCCGATGTCATCGGATTTGAAGCGAATGTTGCTGACACCGGATTGATCGCTGACCAGCACGCGGGTTTCGTTGCCGACATCTTCCGGGTTGATATGCTCGTAGGTTTCTTTGGCTTTGGTGATGGCGGAAACGTGAATGCCGCCTTTGTGCGCAAATGCGCTGCGTCCTACATAGGCGGCTCGTTCGTTCGGAACCAGATTGGCGACTTCGTTGATGTACCGGCTGGTATGCGTCAACAGCTTCAATTTGCCGTCGGGCAAACACTGGCGGTTCATTTTCAGTTCCAGGTTCGGAATCACCGAACACAGATTGGCGTTGCCGCAGCGTTCGCCGTATCCGTTCATCACCCCTTGCACGTGTGTCGCTCCGGCTTCGACGGCAGCCAGCGAATTGGCGACGGCCAGTTCGCTGTCGTTGTGACAGTGAATGCCGATGCGAACATTCGGGATACGTTTGCGAACCAATGCGACGGCGTCGGCAACTTCTTCCGGTAAACGACCGCCATTGGTATCGCACAAAATGATGGTTTCGGCCCCTGCCTTTGCGGCAGCGGCAAGTGTGTCCAACGCGTACTCGGCATTGGCGCGAAACCCGTCAAAGAAATGCTCTGCGTCGTAAAAAGCCCGGCGACCGCACGCCTTCAAATGGCTGATGGTGTCGGCAATCATGCGCAGGTTTTCTTCCAGCGTGGTTTTCAGGGCGACGTCCACGTGGAAATCCCACGATTTTCCGAAGATCGTCACGACAGGCGTTTGCGCCGCCAACAGCCCCTGAACAACAGTGTCATCAGCGGCCATCCCATTCGCCCGGCGTGTGCTGCCGAAAGCTGAAAAAACGGAATTCTTCAACTGCACCGACTTGGCGCGCTCAAAAAACTCCACGTCTTTCGGGTTCGCGCCCGGCCAGCCGCCTTCAATGTAGGTCACGCCGATTTCGTCCAAGGCGCGCGCGATCTTGATCTTGTCTTCGACCGAATAAGCCAGCCCTTCGCCCTGCGCGCCGTCGCGCAACGTCGTGTCGTAAATTTCTACCCAATTGTCTTTCATTGCGAACTGCGGATTGCGGATTGCGGATTGCTAAACTCAGACAGGATTGCAGATCGTGGAATGGCTCCGTCCGTGCCATTCCGCAGCCCGCAATCCGCAATCCGCAATCGAGTTAGTTTTTCGCTTTATCCACGATCTTGTTGGAAGCCAGCCAAGGCATCAAACCACGGAGTTTCGATCCGACTTCTTCGATCTGGTGTTTCTTTTCGCTTTCAACCAGTCGAGTGAAATTCGGCTTGCCGGATTCTGCTTCGGCCATCCATTCGTCAGCGAACTGACCAGACTGAATTTCGCCCAGAATTTCTTTCATGCGCTCTTTGACTTCCGGGCCGATGACGCGCTTGCCACGAGTCAGGTCGCCGTATTCCGCTGTGTTCGAAATCGAATAGCGCATGGTGGAAATGCCGCCTTCGTACATCAGATCAACGATCAACTTCATTTCGTGCAGGCATTCAAAATACGCCATTTCCGGCGCGTATCCGGCTTCAACCAGCGTTTCAAATCCAGCCTGAATCAACGCCGTCACGCCACCGCAAAGCACAGATTGTTCGCCGAACAGATCAGTTTCGGTTTCTTCCTTGAAGGTGGTTTCGATGACGCCCGCGCGCGCGCCGCCAATGGCGCTGGCATACGCCAAGGCAACCTGCTTGGAATCTCCGCTAGGGTCTTGCGCGACTGCAATCAAACACGGAACGCCGCCGCCTTTTTCATATTCGCGGCGAACCAAATGGCCTGGGCCTTTTGGCGCAACCATGAACACATTCACGCCTTCAGGTGGAACAATCTTTTTGAAGTGGATCGAAAAGCCATGCGCGACAGCCAGATACTTGCCCGGCTTCAAATGCGGTTCGATGTCGCGCTTGTAAATACCTGGCGTCAATTCGTCCGGCGTTAAAATCATGATGATGTCTGCACGCTCGGCGGCATCAGCAACCGGCAAGACTTCCAGGCCAGCGCTTTGCGCTTTGGCAACCGAAGGGCTGTCCGACCGCAAACCGACGATCACATCGGCTCCGCTGTCTTTCAAATTGTTCGAATGGCCGAAGCCTTGCGAGCCATATCCGATGACAGCAATGCGTTTGCCCGCCAAGAATTTCGGATCGGCGTCTTTGTCGTAATAAATGTTCATGTTGAAAAAATGCTCCTGAGTATTGGGTTGGGAGTTGGGAGACAGGAGTTGGGAGTTGAGGCGCGGGGCTAGGAACTCTCTGTTCACTAACCCCAAGCTCCTAACCCCCAACTCCCAATCAAACTTTTTCGTTGAGCGTCAGCTCAGAAAATTCTTCGTCATCGTCTTTCAGCTTTTGCGCCTTGACATGAGCGACCCGCGTCATCGCCACCGGGCCGGTGCGTACAATGTCCAGAATGCCAATCGGCTTCAGCAGTTCGATAAAAGCGTTAACCTTTTCGGCATTGCCGGTCATTTCCAGGATGAAGGCGTCGGTGTTCACGTCCACGACTTTGGCGCGGAAGATTTCCACCAGGCTTAACACTTCCTGCCGCTGTTCGCCCTGATGCGCGTTGACGGTCAGCATGACCATTTCGCGTTCGACGTGCGGAACGACGGTCATGTCAACAACGTCAATGACTTTGATGATCTTGTGCGACTGATGAATGATCTGCTCGATAACATGGTCGTTGCCGTGCGTGGTCAGCGTCATGCGCGAAACGCCTTCTTCCAGCGTCTGCGCGACGTTGAGCGTGTCTATCTGATAACCGCGCGCACTAAATAAACCTGCCACGCGCGTCAGCATTCCGTATTCGTTTTCGACTAAAAGTGAAATTGTATGTCTCATAGTTGGGAGTTTGGAGATTGGGGTTGGGAGATGGGAACCGGGTCGAAACAATGTCCAACTCCCGGCTCCTATCCCTAACTCCTATGACAGAATCATATCCTTCAGCGCCGCTCCGGCAGGCACAATTGGGAAGACGTTTTCTTCGCGCGCAACTTTCATTTCAATCAGCACAGGGCCGGGTGTATTCAATGCCTTTTCTAGCGTGTGGCTGACTTCGTTCATCTTGGTCGCGCGGAACGCGGCAACACCGTATGCTTCAGCCAGCTTGACGAAATCCGGTTGGACTTCGATGTTGCTGTGCGAATAGCGATGTTCGTAAAACTGCTCCTGCCACTGGCGCACCATTCCCAAAAAACCATTGTTGATCAGCAGAATCTTGACCGGAATGTTGTATTGCTTGACGGTGGCCAGTTCGTTCAACACCATCTGGAATCCGCCGTCGCCAACCACTGCGACACACAAAGCATCCGGCCTGGCGACCGCCGCTCCAACAGCCGCCGGGAAGCCATAGCCCATTGCGCCGAGTCCGCCGGAGTTCAGCCAGTTGCGCGGCGTGTCGAATCCATAAAGCTGCGCCGTCCACATTTGATGCTGGCCCACGTCTGCGGAAACAACCGCCTGACCTTTAGTAATGCGATGCAGCTCGTGAATGACGTATTGAGGTTTGATAACATCGCCTTCTTCTTTCCACCAGAACGGATGTTGCTTTTTCCAGGCAGCAATCTGGTCGTGCCAGCCGTCTTTCGAAGCGATCTTTGCCCCGCCAGCCAACTGCTCTTCCACTTCTTTCAACATTTGCTGAGCAACCGCCTTGGCGTCGCCAACCACCGGATAATCGCAAGGAACGTTTTTGCTGATGCACGAAGCATCAATGTCCACGTGAATGAACTTTGCGCCAGAGGCAAATTCACTGAGCTTTCCGGTAACACGATCATCAAAGCGCGCGCCGATGGAAATCAGCAGGTCGCTATTGTTGACGGCCATGTTTGTCCAGTAACCGCCGTGCATTCCCAGCATTCCCAGGCTGAGCGGATGGCTGGCCGGAAAGGCCCCAAGCCCCATCAGCGTGCAGGTTGTCGGCAGATTCAGGCGTTCCGCCAACTGAATCACCTCTTCATAAGCGCCTGCCGCATGCGCTCCGCCGCCGATATAAAGCACCGGGCGTTCGGCAGTCATCATCGCTTTCATGGCTTTGCGAACAGCTTTCGGATCGCCGTAAATCTGCGGTTTGTAGCTACGAATTTCGATGGTTTCGGGATAGCTGAATTCGATTTCCTGCGCGGTCATGTCCTTCGGCAAGTCAACTAGCACTGGGCCGGGACGGCCTGTCGAAGCAACGTGAAACGCTTCCTTGATCGTTGGAGCCAGATCTTCGACGCGTTTGACCAGGTAGTTATGTTTGGTGCAGGAACGCGTGATGCCAGTCAAATCAGCTTCCTGGAACGCGTCGTTGCCAATCAAATGCGTTGGAACCTGGCCGGTGAAAACCACAAGCGGCAACGAATCCATGAAGGCATTGGCAATACCTGTTACGGCGTTGGTCCCACCGGGGCCCGACGTAACCAGTGCAACTCCGGTTTTGCCTGTCGCTTGCGCGTATCCGGCAGCGCCAAACAGCGAGGCTTGTTCGTGCCGTACCAGGTAATGAGTAATGCCCAGCTCTTCGGCGTGTTTCACCAGTTCGTCATAAATGTGCAGCACTGCGCCGCCAGGATAGCCAAAAACATGTTTGACTCCTTCGCATCGCAATGATTCGAGCAAGATACGTGCTCCACGCATTTTCATAAGGATTCCTCGTTGGGTTTTGTGCCGACGAAAATCATCGTCGGATAGTGGAAATAGATGGCGTCGCCGCGTTTGTGGACACCCATTCCCACGGTATCGTTGGTTAAGTTCTCAAGATAAATTTGGCGAATCTTCTGTTCGTCGCCGGGATTTGGAAACATTCCGCTCAACTGCTTTTCAACTTCAAATTCCAGGTTGAACGGAGCAGTTTTGATATTCGTTAAACCTGATTCCTGAATAATCGTCAGCAACTCTTCCGCAGGTAGCGCCCGCGCATGCGACGGGTCTTTCAGCTTTTCCAACCGGTTGTAAGCTGCTGCTTTGTCCGCGTCAGGCACCGAATCCCAAACCATGACTCTGCCGTCTGGCTGGCAAACCCGTTTCATTTCGGCCAGCACGCCCGCCGGATTTAAAAAGTGGTGAAAGGAAAATCGCGTCAGCACCAGTGAAAATGAGTTATCAGCAAAGGGCAGCGAGTAAACATCGCCCAGTTGCCAGCTCAAGTTCGTCAGTCCCAAATCTGCCTGCCGCGACTTTGCGCGTTCGATCATCGCGGGTGTCAGGTCAATGCCTGTGACCTGAGCCGCAACTGCTGCTGCCGCACAAGCCGTCAAGCCCGGCCCGCAAGCCACATCCAGCACATTGTCTTGCGGCGTGATCCGGCACATTTCCAGCATCAAATTGAAAATCGCATCGCTGGACATCGCCGTTTTCTTGGAAAACGGAACCGCCTGCCGCGTGAATTGATCAACAATGGTTTGGTTATGTGTCGTTGCAGTCAAAGTCGTACCTACAGAAGCAGAAAACCCCGGCGAACCTTTTCAGCTCGCCGGGGTTTGGATGTTTTCAACCTTTTTTCTTAACTCTCAGGTTGTCCAATCGGCGAGCTGTACCGGAATAATCGCTACAGCGACGATTACGATTACGCTAATTACGATTACGTTAAGAAGTCGGACGATTCGCACATCTAAAATGCTCGGCCTGCTGGCCGGAAGATCAAGCGCGAGTTGTGAACGACGATTGGACATAGAATTCATTTGAAGATGAAAGTTCGCTGCTTTGTGAAAGCGCGGGCACTATAAACCATCGTCGTACTGTCGGCTACTTAAATGTTTTTATCGGGGAATAACTTTGCTTTATCAATTAGGCTTTGCCGGCAGACTTCACGGCAACCAACAGTCCGGAACTCCAGGCCATCGAACAAATCGTCAAATCCTTGCGGTCAGCCAGACTGCGAATAAGCGCTTCGACTTTTGGCGCGTGCCCTTCCGGCCAGTTCAGTTGCGGCAACAAATCATCAACCACGTAAAAGCCGCCAGGATTCAGCAACGACAAAGCCGCTTCCAAATCCCAGAACTTACCCGGCCACGTGTCTGCAAAAATCAAATCGAATTGCTTTCCGTGGACGCTGGCCAGAAAAACTGAACCATCTGCAACGTGAAATTCGACGCGCCTGTCGTGTCCCAGGTGCCGCCGAGCAATTTCAACGCAAGCAGCATTGGTATCAACTGTCGTTAGCTGCGAATTGGCATCC
>CAZXHW010000098.1:0-14198 GCA_964639915.1 uncultured Heliomicrobium sp. | reverse complement strand
ATGCGACGAATGAAAGTCGTGGAAACGTTTTATCCAGCTGTCAGTCGTCAGCGGGATGTGCGGGCAAGCATTTCATTTTGCTGATTACTGTTTACTACTTCCAAACTGTGGTGTGATGGATTGTCTTAAATTTCAAGATTTACTTTCAGATTACGCGGATGCCGAGTTGGATTCGCGCGCCCGTGCAGAATGTGCCGGACACAGGCTGATTTGCCGTGACTGCCGCCAGCTTTTTGACGATGTCCGGGCAATAATGAAAACGCTCAATGGCATTGGCGCAGACGATTATGAAAAACCGGCTGGATTGGATTCCCGCATCATTGCCGCTACAACAACCGGCGAAATGCTCAGTTGCAATGAATTTGACCGGTTGATTGAGCGTTATTTTGACGGCGTGCTCCTGGCGCCTACCTTCCATACATTCCAGGCTCATTTTGAAAAATGCTCAAAATGCCGCCGGTTAATGGCCGGCATTGAAGACGCAATCGAAATTTGCCACGAAATCAAGGACACGGAGCTTGAAGCTCCGCCATTCCTGCAAGATCGAATTCTGGCTGCCACCGTTGGCATCCGCAAAGTTTCCCCAGCGCAAAGCTTCAAAGAGTCCCTGCTTGCTTTTTCGCGTAATGCTGCGCGCGTGATGATGACCGCTGAAATGGCTGCGGCAATGTTGATTTTTGCCGCCAGCAGCCTGCTGGTGCTCTCGCGCTTTGGCAGCCTGGAAGGAATGGCTTCTCATACCACCAAGCAGGCTGAACAGTTTATGAGCCAGGGCCAACGCGCCTTGAACACAGTTCAGTTGGGATTGATTGGCGAAACGCGAAAAGCGCCCTTGCCGCCTGTAAACTCTATTCCTTCGGCACCAACATCGCAACCGCAACCGACGCCGGAGATGAAGGCGCAAGCAGACGATTCAAACGAATCAAAACCGGAAGCACAGCAGCATCGTTTACAGCACCGGAAAAAATGATTTCAGGTTGCATAACAAAACCGGGGATGAGCCGCCTTGTTCAGCGCTCATCCCAATTTTTTAGGCAGACGTTCCTCTACAACTATCGGAGATTGATTTTCCCAAGAAATGAAATGCACCTATCATCCAACTAATTTAGCCAGCGCTCGATGCAGTTCCTGCGACCGCAATCTTTGCCCAGCTTGCGACCATCGTATTAAGGGATATCCGTATTGCCAGGATTGCATCGTCGCCGGTGTTGAACTGTTGCGGCAGCAGGCAAATGGTCAGGTGCAGCCATCACCAACTGAAGGTAAATCTCCTGTATTGGCTCTTTTGCTTGGGTTGGTACCAGGGCTTGGCGCAGCGTACAACGGGCAGCCTGTCAAAGCTCTGGTGCATTTCGTGATCACCGCAGGGTTGTGGACCTTAGCTGATGTTTTTCACTCTACACTGGAAGTCACGTGCGCACTGGCCAGTTTCGCAGTGTATGTGTATTCACTTTATGACGCGTTCCGGTCCGCTCAGCGGCAACGCACCGGAGCCAATCTAACGGAAGAAGATGAACAGTTGCGTCAATTCATGCGCGCTCGCACGAACTTATGGGGAGGATTGCTGGTTGCCATTGGCGCGTTGACGACCTTGCACATCATGTTTCCCACCCAGACGCGTCGTTTTTGGCCGCTATTGCTGGTTGCTGCGGGGATTTATCTGCTGAACGAATTTCGGCGCAATCGAAATCAACCGCCTCAAGACAGCATTTATCGAACTCCGCCGCCTTCGGTCATTCAGTCCAACCTGGAAGGCCAGACGCGTGAATTTGCCAGAGCGGATCGCCGTTTTGACGGGTAAGGCATTCAATTCCGCCTTCAGGCGGACCGCCTTTCCTGCAAACCATTCCGCCTAAAGTCTGCATTCAAAACTTGAACGATGCTTAAACGAATCGCCACATTGCTACTTGGAATTGCGTTGATTGGGCTTGGCGTTTTCCTTTTTGCTGCGCCAGGCGGATCAGTTGCCATGCAATGGCTAACCAAGCTCTGGCCGATCTTTCTGATTCTGGCAGGATTGGTTCGTGTCTTTGGGTACTTGATTGATCGCCATCCGCGTTCGCCTGTTGGCGGAATGATGGTGACGGCAATTGGCGGAATTCTGCTGGCAGCCAACCTTAGAGGCGATCGATCTTTGCTGGTGCTGTTTGGGCAGTATTGGTTCTTTTTGCTGCTGGCGTTCATCGTTGGCAGAGTGTTGCGCCAATACGCACACCGCCCGGAAGACGGAAAGAAGGTTTCGGCGTTTTCTCCCGCAGCCATTTTGGTCATGGCGCTGCTGGTTGGAGGCGGACTGACATCAAACTATCTGGCAAAAAATCGCCAGCACCTGCAAGGGTTTGAATTCAAACTCGGCCAAATGGGATTTTGGGGCAGCCGGTTTAATGTTGAAGACGAGTCTCCGCAACAATTTACAGTCGCCAGCGAAAACCGCATTGTCATCAATGACTTTAAGGGTGATGTCGAAATCTCTTCCCTGGATGGTTCATCGCCGACGGCCCGACTGGTTCAACACATACGCGCCAACAACCAGGAAGAAGCCAATCAGGCAGCCCGCAACATAGAGCTGCAAATTACTCCGACTGGAAAGAACATACAGTTCGCAGCCTTCGCCAACGGAGTTCAAAACGACTTCAATAACACTCTGATTCTGACTTTGCCTCCTGCTCAATTTGGCGGCATCGAAATCAACAACGTTAGCGGCTCCGTCAAGCTAAACGGCTTGCGGGGCAGCCACGTCATTCGCAACAGTAAGGAGCTGGAAGTCAGAGGCAACTCCGGCGACTTGAAAATTGAAAACCCGCAAGGTTCGGTCGAACTCTTCACAATTCAGGGCAACGTCAGCGTGACGGATTCCAATCGTGAAGTCAGTATGGGAGAAATTCACGGTTCGATGACCCTTTCTTCTAACAGCGGCAATATCAAGATCGGCGAATCGGTTGGGCAATTAAAGCTTCGCGCGCAAAACACCCAGATCGAAATTCAATCCATCAGCAGTGAAGCGAAACTGAACGACAAACAAAATCTGGTTACCGTCGAAGACACCAATAATAGCCGCATCAACCTTTCTGAAATTCAGGGCAGCGTAGCTGTTTCAGCCGAACGTTCGCGGGTTGAAGTCGAAAACATCGCAGGCAATCTGACCGTCAAAACCACTTCGCAACGCGTTCAGGTTAACCGTGTCAGCGGCGCATTGAAGATCAACGCCGAAAATTCGGCCATTGAAGTGGAAGAAGCCAACGGTTCTGCAGAAATCGAAACCACACGTGAGGATGTGACTGTGCAGGGGTTTCGCGGCCCAATGACCGTGACGACTTCATCCGGTTCGATTAACCTTTCCACCGATGAAAAACTGGCTGGCAACGTCAAAGCCACCAGCGAACGCGGACGTATCCGAATTGCCGTTCCTGAAGACAGCGATTTCAAGCTTGATGCTGGAACCGATCGTGGCCGCGTGAAAGTCAGCGGTTTCGAGGATGAGGAATCGCCCAAACGCCAGCGACAGTTGACCTTGGAACACAATGCCGCAGCCAACTCCCCAGTCATAGTATTGCGTTAATCCAGCGGTGATATTGAGCTGCAATCTTCTGGTTTGGCGTTGGCCAGCCACAAAGAGAAAAAGGAGAGATGAGATGTTTGCCTGGATTTTGAAACTTATAGCCACCATCGCTTCAATCGCGACCACTGCTTTGCTGGTTACGGAAAGCGTCCAGCGTGGCCTGATTATTGCCACAACCATCTTTGGCCTGATCAAAATCATCGTCATTTTTCTCTTCTTTGCTGTGCTGGCCGTTATCCTTTACCTGTTGCTGAAAGATTCATTCCGAGCCAAACCTGTCAAAGAATCTTTCTGACCGAACATCTAATCCTGCCTGTGGCTGCGTACCTTCCGTCGAAAATCAATCCGGAGGTTCAAACCGATCAATGCCCGCAAACGAATACGCGTTTCTGACCGAATGGAAAGTCGCCGCTCCGCGTGAACTGGTGTATGACATTCTGAAGGAAGGTAAAGAGTACCCGCGCTGGTGGCCGGATGTTTACTTGAAGGCAGATTTCGAAGCATCAGGCCGTGAAGACCACATAGGCGACAAAGTTCATTTCTTTACCAAAGGCTGGCTTCCCTATAGGCTTCGCTGGACAGCAGAAGTCGTACAGCATTCCAAACCGCATACCATCGAAATTACAGCCAAGGGCGATTTTGTCGGCAGCGGTAAATGGTCACTTACGCCAGAAGGCGATGGAACATTTATCGCATTCGATTGGCGATTGCGCGCCGACAAACCTTTGCTGAAATGGCTGTCGCCGATTTTCAAGCCCATCTTCAAATGGAATCACCATTGGGCAATGGCGCGCGGCTATGAAAGCCTGTGCCGCGAAATTGAGCGACAGCGCTCAGCCAAATTCTAATTCTCTGCCATCAGAGGAAATTTCCGATCTTGAAATCCGTCTGAGAATTCGCTGCGTAGAATTGTTTGCAGGGGCGATACGAATTCTCCCAGCTACCTTGCAATAACTTTCAACTCACTTCTCAAGGAGACAACGAATGAAGAATCTAAGGACAATTTTGCTCTGTGCCTGTTTATTGATGGCAGTTTCCATTTCGGGACTGGCTCAAGGTCAATCGCTATATGACCGGCTTGGAGGCGAAAAAGCGATCTCGGCTGTTGTGGATGATTTCGCGGGAAACGTGCTTGCGGATACTCGAATCAACAAGAAATTCGCCGAAAGCAATGCTGAGCGATTGGTCACCAACCTGAAAGCGTTTATGTGTATGGCGACTGGCGGCCCGTGTAAGTACGCAGGCCTGGATATGAAAGATGCCCATAAACACATGGGCGTGACCGACGGTGAATTCGGCGCTTTGGTTGAGGACCTGATCAAAACCCTGGACAAATTCAAAGTACCGGAAAAAGAAAAGAATGAATTGCTGGCGAAGTTGGGCGGCTTGAAAGGCGACATCGTGGAAACCAAGTCCACTGCCACAGGCACTGAATTGCCCAAGAAGTTCAAACCAGCTCCTCCGCTGGGCGACGCCAAGGCCATGAAGAAAGATAAAAAAGAGAAAGAGAAGAAAGACAAAGACAGCAAGAAGAAAGACAAAGGTGAATAAGTGGTCTCCTGATTGGAGTAGGGTGGGACTTGATCTCGCCTGATTCTGCGCACGTGCTGAAATCGGCTGGTAAAGGGTTTCCGCACGTGCGCATTTTTTGTGCCCAGGTAAATGAAAAGCGCGGAACAGACTTGGAACCCAAATCCATTACGCGCTTTGATCAAAACCGTGTCTTCGTCCTAAAGACTTACAGGCAACAAATCAATTTTTCACTGCCTGAGTATCCGCTTTCTGAACGTCCATTTTCATCCAAAGCTTCAGGTCCGGTTGGGATTTATCGTTGGAGATAATTTCGGCATACCGTTCGGTCCAGCCGTTCATGCCAGCCGTTTTAACTGTCAAAGTCACTGTGCCTTCTGCGCCCGGAGCCAACGATTTGGTAAAGTCACTGGCAGTGCAACCGCAAGCGGGAGACACGTTGAGAATCACCAGCTCCGCTTTTCCTTCGTTTTTAATTTTGAAGACATGTTTGACTTCTTCGCCTTCTTTGACTTTGCCGAATTCATGTTTCGTATTGTCAACAGCCAGTTTTGGCACGTCCTGGGAAGCAGCTTTGTCTTGCGCAAAAGCCGAAACAGTCAGCGCAAGCGCACAAACCAACAAGGTGATCAGGTTGAGTGTTTTCAGTTTCATCAGTACCCCTTTCGAGAGATGTTTGGATTAAAAGGTGGCGCGCATCCAGCGTGAGGGCCGTGCGCGTCGTGATGTGATTTCCGGTGGATAATCCACTATGGCCAGTGAATTTTCAACCAAAACCTTCCGGCTTATTGATCGCCAAAACCCACATTGACCCATTGGCCTGTGCGAGCGCTGACAAAAATCGCTTCGCCCAAAGCCAGTTCATAATGCCCGTCTTCAAAGGTAGGAAAATCAGGCTTCTTGGCAAAATCGCCAGCTTGCAGGTAGCGGTAAATCGCTGAGTAAAGCTGTTTGAAAGTATCCGGAAACCCTTCATTGTGCCCGCCAGGGTATGACGCGAACTGACGAGCTTCCGCCGCCAGCAACGCGGGATCTTTCAGTAGCAATTCATTCGGGCGATCCCGGTGGCCGATCAACAATTCATTCGGGCGTTCGCTGTTCCAACTGAGCGACGATTGCGAACCGTCAATTTCAAAGCTCAGCCGATTTTTTCGCCCAGCGCTAACTTGAGAAACTGTCAACACTCCTCGGGGATTATTTCTGCGCTCTGCATCTTCAAACCGCAGCATAATCGTCGCGTAATCTTCGGTGGTGACTTCCTGGTCTTCGTAATCTTCAGCGGTCAGCAGTTTGCCGGAAAACGTATCAACTGGCTTCTTGGGCTTCTTGCGTCGAGGAACAAACGTAGCGAAATCCGCGCTAACGGCGCTAATTCGCAAGCCAGTGATGAACGTAATCAAGTCCAGCCAATGCGATCCGATGTCTGCTACAGCGCGCATTTTGCCGCCAAACTCCGGCTCCAACCGCCAGTTCCAATCCGTCGGCAGCAACAACCAATCCTGCAAATACGAACCTTGAGCGATGAATACGTCGCCGATTTCGCCGCTTTGCACCATTACGCGTGCTTGTTGAACAATCGGGTAAAAGCGAATGTTGAAGTTGACGGCGTTGACCAGCTTTCGCGCTTTGGCCAGCGCCACCAGTTCGGCAGATTGTTGTTGATTCATCGCCAACGGCTTTTCGCAAACAACATGCTTCCCTGCTTCAAGCGCGGCTTTGGCTTGCGAGTAATGCAGATGATTCGGCGAGGTGATGTGAACGACGCTGATCTGCGGATCGGCGATCAGGGCTTCAAAAGATTCGTAAGCTTTTCCGATACCGAGTTCATCCGCTTTCACTGCCGCGCGTTCCGGGCTACTGCCAACCAAGCCTGCGACTTCAATTCCCAAACGCCGTAACGCTTCAATGTGAGCAGGGCCAATGAAACCTGTTCCGACGACTCCGACTTTTATATTCTTCATTTCAGGCTTATTGGCAGGCCGCTAAGCCGCTTTTCGTTTGAAGTTCAACGGCATAATTTGCGATTTATCGGTAATATCAGCTTCAATCCAAACATTGTTGTCTTCGTCCAGAAATTCCACCAAATACCCGCCCGGATGATGTTCGTTAGAATCAAAAGCATGAATCACTGTCCCAACATCACCTCGATGCAACCCTTGCTGCGGGAAATCAGCAAGCAGCGCTACAACGTCAAGCTCTTTTATTGATTCCATAATTGCTCCTTCAAATCACGTAACAACTGGTCAGACGTGGAAAGTCAGTTCCGTGTTCAATAATCCAAGAGGTCCTGACCTTTGCCGATTTATCATTGCGAGTAAGTGTCAGGTCAACGATAAATTTTCTTCCAAAAGTTGATGCTGTGGACTCCCAGCCTTCCGTTGTTTTCACACTTTCCAAAATCTGGCTTCTCAACCATTCAACATCATTTACTGTGATTCCCAACGCCGAACGGAAAACAATTGCTTTGTGACCGCCACGGTCGTGAGCCATATTCAAGCTGTAATCACGCAGCTTTGCAAACTCAACAACAGCATTTTCAGAATTGGGAAGCAACATTTCAGCGCCTCAATATCCATCCGCAGTTCCGCCGCATCCGATCTTCAGTTCGCCTGCGCGCCATTTGACGAAATCGTCGCACATTGTCCCTGTCGCCGTTGCGCCGATGCGAGTCACACCGGCTTCGATCATTTCCAGCGCAGCGGCCAGAGTCCTAACACCGTGAGCGGCTTTGACCTGGACGCGGTCGCTGACGTTGGCGCGCATCAACCGGATGTCGGCGACGGTGGCTCCGGTCGGAGCAAATCCGGTGGAAGTCTTCACCCAATCGGCTTCGGCTTCATCGCAAAGTTTGCAGGCGGCAATTTTCTGCTCGTCGGTCAGGTGGGCATTTTCAAAAATGACTTTGACTTTGGCATTGCGCGAATGCGCCAGATCGCAGATGGCTTTGACTTCACGGGCAACTTACTCATTTTTGTCGGATCGCAACTGGCCATAATTGATGACTATATCCAGTTCAACTGCGCCCTCATCCAAAGCCTGCCTGGCTTCGGCCAGTTTGGTTTCTGTCGTCGAACTGCCATGCGGAAAGCCAACAACAGTGCTGACCAGAACGTCGGATTCGGCCAGCAGCTTTGCCGCAAGTCTTACGTGATAAGGTTTTACGCAAACCGAAGCAACGTGATACCGAGCGGCAAGCTCGCAACCCGCAAGAACTTCGGCTTCGGTCAACTGCGGTTGCAGCAACGAATGGTCAATCGTTTTGGCGAACTGTTCCGCTGTCAGCGTTTCAACATTCAGCGTCATTTTCCTTTTCCTTCAAGCTGCTGCCTTGCCCAGACTGCCGCGCCTACCAAACCAGCGTTGTTGCCAAGCTGAGCGGCGACGACTTCGACTTGCAGTGAATCCACCAGAAAAACACGCGAACGCATGGAGCGGCGAATCGGGTCGAGAATTAATTCTCCGGCAGCAGCCACTCCGCCACCGATGACAATGCGGCGCGGCGTGACAGCCGTAATCACGTTGGCAATGCCTGCGCCGATGATCGTTCCGGCGAATTCGTAAATTTCGCGCGCGGCTTCGTCGCCTTGCCGAGCGGCATCGCACACCAGTTCCGGCGTGATCTTGTTCAAATCACCCTCGCACATCTCGGCCATGATGGTGTTGCGTCCTTGCACAACATCCTTCATTCCCATCGCGGCGATGGCCGGGCCGGAAGCATAAGCTTCGATGCAGCCGCGACTGCCGCAACCGCACTTCGGGCCGTTCAGGTCTACGCTGATGTGGCCCAGTTCCCCCGCCGAACCGTTGATGCCCAGATAAAGCTGACCATTCAAAACCAGTCCGCCGCCAATTCCGGTTCCCAGTGTGTAACAAGCTGTGTCGAAACCACGTCCCGCGCCGAACTTCCATTCGCCAAGGGTCATTGAACGCGCGTCGTTCAAAATCGCCACGTGTAAATGGCTCAGCCTGGAAAGTTGATCGCGCACTGGCACGTTGCGCCAATTGCCCGGCAGGTTCGGCAAAAAGATCGTTGCGCCTTTTTCCAGGTCAAGCGCGCCGGGAATGCCGACGCCAATACCCCCGATGTCCGATTTGGATTTGTGGCTGGCCAAAATAATTTCTTCGACTAGCACCGCCATTTGGGCGACGACCGCGTCGTGCCCTTCGCGGGCATGTGTCGGTGTCGAACGCGTTGCGGCAATTTCGCCCGTGTCTGTGTTGACCAACGCTGCTTTGATGTTGGTGCCGCCCAGGTCAATTCCGATGAATAAGTTTTGCTCTGCCATAAGGTTCAATGAAGATTTGAGATACAGGTTTGAAAATGAGTGCAACCGGTTTTTACTCAATCCGATTCGGCATGGCAAGCGAGGATTTCAAACTTTCGTGCCACTCGCCTAAACAAGTGGAGTCGGGTAGAATCCGCCGCGCTTTCATAAAAAGCGTCACCAACGATTTCAAAACCCAACCAAAGCGAGAGATATAAAACTATGAATGCGAAAATCCGCCTGCAATTGTCGGCGATGATGTTCTTGCAGTTTTTCGTCTGGGGCGCGTGGTTCGTCACCGCTCCGAATTATCTGGGAACGATTGGTTTTTCTGCCGGAGACATTGGCTGGACGTATGCGGTCGGCCCCATTGCGGCAATCATCGCTCCGGTTTTTGTGGGAATGATTGCGGATCGGTTCTTTGCGGCGCAACACGTGATGGCTGCGCTGCACATTCTCGGCGGTTTGCTGATGTTCGCGGCAGCAAAAATGATGACTGGTGGCAGTTCACCGGCTGCTATCAACTTCGTCATTTTTCTCAGCCAGTTGACGTATTACCCAACGCTGGCAATGAGCAACACGCTGGCAATGAAAAACATTCAGGATACGGAAAAAGACTTTCCGTTGATTCGCGTGCTGGGAACCATCGGTTGGATTGTCGCGGGTTCTATTCTCAGTTGGATGAAATGGGAAACCGGCGTTGAGATGTTTTACCTGACGGCTGGTGCCGGAATTTTGCTGGGGATTTATAGTTTAACGCTGCCACACACACCTCCGGTCAAAGAAGCAAACGTCAGCATCGGACAAATGTTAGGCTTGGACGCCCTGGCATTACTCACCAAACCGTCCTATCTGATTTTTGTGCTCGCATCGTTTTTGATCTGCATTCCCCTGTCGTTTTATTACCAGATCACCAGCCGCATTGTCGAAATGACAGGTCTGCCAATTGGCCTAACCATGTCTTACGGCCAGATGTCGGAAATCTTTTTTATGTTGGTGATGCCACTGTTTTTCCGCAAATTGGGCGTGAAGTGGATGTTGGCTGTTGGAATGTTGGCTTGGGTAGTTCGGTATACTTTGTTTTCCTTTGGCGCGCCGGATGAAATTCGCTGGATGATTATCGGCGGCATTGTGCTGCACGGCATTTGTTATGACTTTTTCTTCGTCACAGGGCAAATCTATACAGATCAAGTTGCGCCGAAACACATTCGTGCTCAGGCGCAAGGACTGATCGTCCTGTTCACCTTGGGGCTGGGTATGTTTATTGGAGCAAAGGCTGCTGATTATGTGCTGACCCAACATACGACTGCAAAATCCAGCCAAGCGGCCCAGCAAGTGGTTGTCAAAACTGCCGAGATCGAGAGATTAAAAGCCAATCCCAACGCTGACCAAACACAGATTACACAATTGGAAAGCCAAAAAGCCGAACTACGCCGCACCGAATTGAAAGCCATTGAATGGAAACCGTTGTGGGCGAAACCGGCGATTTTTGCCGCCGTGATATTGGTAATCTTCTTGTTACTGTTCAAAGATAAATCGGCTTCGGAGCGTGAAGCTTGAAGATCTGGGCAAGCTGTCAGCTTGCCCAGCGTTATTACTTTAGAAGGAGTTTTATGAAATTCAATTTTGTGTTTGCCAATGGGCGAACTTCAGCAATTTTACTTTCCGCTTTTTTGCTTGCGGCCTGCGCGGATGCGCCGAAAGAAATTACGTCCAGCCAGCCGGCCAGCACACCCAGCCAAACCAGCATGGCTTCTGCTTCCTCGTCGCCTTCAATGGGCACGGTTCCGATGCGGCCAAGCGGAGGCTCGAGCGATGTGAAATGGACGCCGCCTTCGGGATGGGAAGCCAAACCTGCCAGCGGGATGCGCGCGGCGACGTACATCATCCCGGCAGCCAAAGGCGACAGCGAAGGTGGTGAATGTGCGGTGTTCGTCAACATTGGCGGCGGCGTTCAGGCAAACATTGATCGTTGGATCGGCCAGTTTGAACAACCTGATGGTGGTTCTTCCGCAGCGAAGGCGAAACAAGGAAAAGAAACCATCAACGGTATGTCGGTTACGACCGTTGATTTAACCGGAACCTTTGCCGGAGGCGGAATGGCAATGGGACAGCCTGCAACCAAAAAACCCGGATACAGATTGCTGGGGGCAATTGTTGAAGGTTCATCAGGCGAAGTTTTTTTCAAATTTACAGGTCCGGCGAAAACAGTGGCTGCCGCCCAAGCCGACTTTAGAACCATGCTGAAATCCATCAGCAAGTGAATTGAAGCTGCACAGCGAGTTGCAGGGAAAATCGGCAGTTTTCTCTGTAACTCGCAATTCTTGCTCCCTTGCCAGTCTTGCCTTACGTCTTTAAAATCCCAGCCGTCAACCCAAGACATTTCTAAATAGCTTTGCGCTACTAAGCACTCAACCAAATATAACAGTGCGGGCCGCAGCAGTTCGCACAAGATATGACACCGGACTAGGAACCGATCAACCACTATTTTCCCTAGGAGGCACAGAATGAAGCTTACTATCAGGCTTGTACTGCTATGTTCGCTGGCCCTGTTGGTTTCGATAACCACTGCGCTGGCTCAATCTCAAAGCACGACAGGCTCGATTCAGGGTACTGTCAGCGATCAGGCAGGCGCAGTCATCGCGGGCGCAACTGTCGAAGTCAAAAACCTTGATACCAATTCCACAAAAACCCTGAGCGCGGACGCAAATGGACGCTTTGTCTTTTTACAATTGCAACCCGGCAATTACACGCTCACTACATCAAAACAGGGGTACGCGACTCTGGAACAACAAAACATCGCGTTAACCGTCGGCCAGACAGTCAATTTGAATCTGGGGCTGAAAGTGTCCAGCGTTTCGGAACGCATCACCATCACGGCGGCTCCAACAATTGATACGGTCAAAATCGAATCCAGCACGACGCTGAACGAAAAGGCGATTGGCAAAACGCCGATCCTGGGCCGCAAATTTGAAGACTTGCTGACCTTGACGCCCGGCGTCAGCATTACCCAGGGACCGGATGGCGACGAAATCAACTTCAACGGCCAACGCGGTATTTTCAACAACATCAGCCTGGACGGAGGCGATTACAACAACGGTTTTTTTGCCGAACAGGCGGGTGGCCAACGCGCCGCGATTGATATTCCCATCGGCGCAATCAAAGAGTTTCAGGTCATCGCCACAGGCGCCAGCGCAGAATTCGGACGCGCAGGCGGGGGGTTCGTCAACGCCATCACCAAATCCGGCGGCAACCAATTGCGCGGCGACGTCTTCCACTATCAGCGGTTAGAAGCGCTGACTTCCAACACAGCCGACGGCAAACCGCTTAAAGATTTTCACCGCGAACAATTTGGCGGCAACATCGGCGGCCCGATTGTTAAAGAAAAAGCTTTTTTCTTTGGTGCGTTCGAACAGATTCTGGGCAATTTGACTCGCCCAAACTTGAGCGAAGCCATCGGCACTCCCTGCTCGGTGCAAAACCCAACGATTCAGGCGAATGAAGCTCTGATTAACGGTAGCGGCGATTGTCAGCGATTGGCGTTGATCAATTTCTTCAAGACTTCTCGCGGTCAAGATGAAGGACTTCCGGTGAAAAAGCCCATTAACACATCGGCTTTTCTGGGCAAGTTGAATTTCAATCTGACTTCATCCAATGAACTGGCCATGTCGTACAACTTCAACCGGTCGAAGAAGGAAAACGAAACCTTCGACGTTCCCACGTACGGCAATTCGGCCAATGGAACAGAAGGTCCCGCCAAAATTCACGCGTTCAACCTGAACCTGTTCACAACGCTTTCGTCAACAAAGGTCAACGAATTTCACGCGACGTACTTGCGCGAAGATCGTCCACGTTCGGCCACGCCATCAAACGTTCCAGCCGACACGGCAATTGGGTTTGTCCCCAGCTTCCGATTTGGCAACCCGTTTTTCCTGGGACCGAATGTTGATGAACTGTTCCAACGCTGGCAGTTGAAAGACAATTTTTCGATCATCGCTGGCAACCACAACATCAAGATGGGTGGCGACTGGACGCACAGCAATAACGCGCAAGTATTCCGTGGCTTTTTTGAAAGCCGATACATTTTCGACAGTGTGACAGGTTTCTTGCGCTACGCTTCGCCAGCAAATCCGGCGGCGGGTTTTGGTCCAAACATCAAAGGCTGCTCTAACGGCGCTTACGTTGCGGCGACCGCTGCTTGTCCGGCGGGCACAACTTCAACTGGCGGCCCGCTGCTGCTTTACTTACAGGGCGCTGCGCTGGACGGTGTGGCCACAGACGCCACGGGCGCATCGAACATAGACAACGAAGAGTATTCACTATTCATTCAGGACAAATGGCAAGCCAAACCGGGCTTCACACTCAGTTACGGGCTGCGTTGGGAAGCGCAGCTTTTCCCGGCCATGACGGTTGCGCCAGAATCAACGGCGTATGGAGCCTTCCTGAAAGACCCGCGGTTCCCTTCGGACGGCACGCTGCCGGATCAATACAAAATGTTCCAGCCGCGCGTCGGCTTTGCGTGGGATTTGCTGAACAATGGAAAATCCGTTTTCCGCGCAAGCTGGGGCATTTATAACGCCCGGCAGAACATGCTGACGCAAGTCGGTTCCATCACAACCAATGGTGTGCAACAGCAGACGATTTTCTTGAATTCGGACATCATCGCGTCCGGCGTTCCGGGTCCGACCTGGCCGAATGTGACTGTGCCGACCAAAGTTCCACCGGGCCAGTTCCCGCTGTTTTCCGGCGTCAGAGTGTTCAGTCGCGATTACGCCAATCCGCGCATCTATTCGGCCAACGTGGGCATTGAACACCAGTTGGCTAACACGCTGGCGGTTTACCTG
>CAZXHW010000097.1:0-14201 GCA_964639915.1 uncultured Heliomicrobium sp. | reverse complement strand
TCGGGGCTGGTTTGCCGCTGTTTCGGGCGTATTGTTGCCATCATTTCTTTTCGGGTTTTTTTCTTCCACGGTTTTCCGCAGTAAATCTTTCCCCTTTTTTCCATCCAGCTTTCCGGCAAGGCGCTGGCAAAATTCAGCAGCGGCCAGGTGAAGTTTGGCCCGTTGATTTTGCGAAGCTTCCAGGCCCACAGCGCCAACGCTCCCGTACGCCACGCCAGCGGCCCCCACCAACTGTACAAACCAGGGCGCAGATTCAGCTTCCAGCACTTCATCAGCAACTGCCATTGCAGCGGACTTAACTTCCGAGTTTCCGAAACTCCTTGTTTGTCCTGCATGCGCGTGTCGTGCAACGGCGTAAAGATTGAAGGAACCAGGAAGGCGAACAATCCGCGGCGTTCCATTTCGTAAACCAGATCGAGCGTCGCCATCACGTCTTCGTCGGTTTCTTCGGGAGCGCCGACGATCAAGGTCATGACCGGAAACCAGTTGTTACGATTCAGCACAGCCAAACCTTCCAGAATGACGCTCGGCCAGTCTTCGATGGAAAAGGGAATGCCTTTGCTGGGCATGATCTTTTTTCCCAATCGCGTCGAACCTGTTTCGAGGCCAATCAACGGCGACAGCGCTTTTTTCTGCGGATGGTTGCTTAGGTAAGGCAGATGAATCGGGCTTTTCGGCAACAACATTTCCGAAAGCTTTTCGATCATGATCGGATCAACGACTGCCGGAGCGATTGTTGAATGGCTCAGCACGTGTTGTTCGACGCCGGGCGTGTTGATGACCGACGAATACAAATCCAGCAAGGCTTCGCGATTGGGGAAGTAAAACGGCGTTTCAGTGTGAACCTGCCCCCAAATGAACATGTCTTCGGTGGCCAAGCTGATTTGTTTGTTGCCTTCGCGCACGTTGGCGGCAACGGCGGTCATGATTTTGTCTTTCGGGAAATCAATTTGCGGGTTCAGGTCGGGCACGCAGAACTGGCAGCGGCGTCCGCAACCGGTAGTCATTTCCACCACGCCAAAGGTCGTGCGCCTATCTGGAACCAGCAGAGCTTCGCGCTCTTTGGGATGGCCGACTTCGACTTCGCGTGGCAATTCTTCGCCGTTAATGGCTTTGTGAAAGAGCGCCATCGTGTCCACGGATTCGCTGCGGCCTTCGACGACGCAATCAATGCTCAATTCTTCAAACGTGTTGGTCTGCGTGATCTGCCAGCCGCCGGAGCCCCCGACGATGACTTTGAAGTTTTTGCGAAAAGGGTTTTCTTTGATTTTCGCAAACATCAAGCGCGAATAATGCGAATTGATCGGCATTTTCGACGATCCGAAAATCGAGGTGTAAACGCCAGCAGCAAACGTCACACCCAGCGGATTGTGTGTGGAAACGGCGACAACGCGCGTATTCGGGCCGACGAATTTTTCCAGGTCATCAGGGTAACAACAGGCGATGTCTTCCGGTTTGAATTCCCGCAACAACGAAGCTTCAACCAGGCGCACACCGGCGGGCATATATTTCGCGGAACCGTCGTCGTTGTATTCGACTTCGCGCCAGTGAGGATATTTTTTATTCATCACGCCTTCCATCCAAATAGGCATCGAAGCCATTCCCATTTGAATGAAGTACCCGGCGTGATCAATGGTTTCCGTTAGTGGAGCCGTCAGGACAATTAGCTTGCCACCGTCTGCCGGAGCTTGGGGCGTTGTGGCAGATTGTTCCGCGTGATGGTCGTTTCTCGAATTGCCGTTTACATGGGTTTGGGGATTATTCATTTCTGGGACACCTCACTATAAAAAGCCGCACTTGCAATGCGGGTGATCAATTTTGCGCATTGGCGCGATAACTTAAAACTATTTCTGTTTTCGGGTTCAGGTTGGTGAGGCCGATTATAAGGCAAGGCCACGGGAAAAGGGGATTCCCCGGAAAAATAATGCCACGCTTGATAAAGCCACGTTCATTTCAGCAAGGATTTCGCCGCTTCTAATACTGCCGCCCAAGCCGCAGATTTTGGATCCACAATTTGAAAGTGGTCGGCGTCTTTTAATGCGATCAGTTCAACATTACCATCGCCCTTCTTTTTCGCAGCTTCCAGGTATTCGGTCGCCATGACGGGCGGAATTGTGGTGTCGGCTTCACCCTGGATGATTTTCTGTTTGACGCCAAGCGGGATCAGCGCAATCGGTGAGGCTTGGTCATAAATCGCCGCTTTATCTTTTGCTTCGCCGCCGGTGAATTGAATGACTTCTTTGTCGCAAGCTGTTCCGGTTTTGCGCAAGTCCGTGATTCCGGCCAGCGAAACCACGCCTTGCAGCTTCAGTGGATTGGCGGAGTAAAGTGGATTGTCTTTTTTGAAGTTCGGACGCGCGCCAAGCAGTAGTCCCAGGTGTCCTCCGGCGGAATGGCCGACGGCAATGACGCGGCTTAGGTCAAGCGAGTATTTGTCAGCGATTTCACGCAGATAATCCGTCGCCTTCGCGGCGTCTTCATAAGTTCCCGGCCAGCCTCCGCCAGGATTGCCTACGCGGCGGTATTCGATGTTCCAGGTGGCAAAGCCCGCTTCGGTCAGCGCGGCGCTGATGTGACCCATGTAGCCCAAACCGAATTGCGACATCCAGCATCCGCCGTGAATGACGATGGCGACGGGATGTTTGCCAGCGGTTTTCGGCAAGCGCAAATCGCCGTATTGAAATTCGTTGCTGCCATAAGCAATGCGTTGATCGGCTGCGGGAGCCGGACGAATCAGAATATCGCGCGAGCTTTGGCTTTGAGGTCTGGCTACGACGGCAAGTCCAGCAATTGTCAGAGCGGTGATGAAAACAAGTACGAAGAGTTTCTTTGGATTGAACATTACGGTTGACGTTTGTGTCAGTACCGCGACCGGTAGGGAGCGCAGCTCTGCGAAGACTCACTCCCTACCGGTCGCGGTACTGACTGGTTATTTTCCAAACAAGGATTTCAGTTTTGCCGAAAGTTTCGAGGAAAACATTGCGCCGACTACGCGCGAAAACCAGCGTTCCGTCGTAGCTGTGTACGGATACCACATGACTTCGGATTTCAGGCCGAAGCGGTCTGTGACGATAACTTGTTGATTGCAGAATCGGCGAATGCCCTCGGCGCCGTGGCGTTTGCCAATACCGCTTTCTTTCAATCCTCCCGAAGGCGCATCGGTGATGCCGAATCCGGCGATGACATCGTTGACGCACGTAATTCCGGCTTCGACCCGCGCGGCCAGCCGCTCACCTTTGGCTTTGTCGCGCGTCCAGACGCTGGCGTTCAACCCGTAAACCGTGTCGTTCGCCAGGCGCAAAGCTTCCTCAGCATTTTTGACGCGCATAATCGGCAACAACGGGCCGAAGGTTTCTTCGGTCATCACTTTCATTGAATGATCCACGCCAGTCAGAACCGTTGGCTGATAAAACCTGCCGGGAAGGATTTCATCCAACTTGCCTCCGGTCAGGATTTGAGCGCCACGTTCGCGGGCATCTGCGACGTGTGCTTCAACGGTTTCAGCCTGTTTAGGAAACGTCATTGCGCCGACATCAACGCGATTGTTTGTCGCGGCTTCGTTGGCATCAATGCCTTGTCGCAGTTTGCGCGTCTTTTCAACAACGCGCCGCGTGAATTCATCAGCAATGGGCTCTTCGACGTAAACGCGTTCGACGGAAATGCAAACTTGGCCAGAGTTTGTGAAGGCGCCCCAAACCGCGGCGTTGGCTGCGCGTTCGATGTCGGCATCTTTCAACACGATCATTGGGTCTTTACCGCCAAGTTCCAGGCTGACGGGAATCAGCCTTCGCGCTGCGCGTTCGGCAACGGCTTTGCCGGTGCGAATGCTGCCAGTGAAAGAAATCATGTCGGCTTCATCCACCAAGGCGACGCCGGTTTCTCCATACCCATTGATGACCTGCAAAATCTCCGGCGGTAACCCAGCAGCCGTAAAAGCCTGTTGCATCAACTCAGTTCCGCGCTGGGCAATCAGCGGCGTCCATTCCGAAGGTTTGATGACGACGGCGTTGCCAGCCATCAGCGCCGGAATGGCTTCGCCAATGGTCAGAATCAGCGGAAAATTCCAGGGAGTAATCATCCCGATTACGCCGCGCGGATTGTAAATTGTCGTGACTTTTTTGTTTTTCAGCAGGTGCGGGCTGACGCGTTGCGGCTTCAGAAAGCGGCGTCCCTGCTTGGCATAAAACGTAATTACATCGCAGACATAGGTGATTTCGATTAACGCTTCCAGCCTAGGCTTGCCGTTTTCGTTGCAGATCAGTTCGATCAGTTCTTCGCGGTGTTCCAGAAATAAATCGCGCGCTGACAGCAGAACTTTGGCGCGCTGTTTCAAATTCAGTGCTGACCAAACGCGAAAGGCTTCGCGCGCGCGGGCGACGAAAGCGCGAACTTCAAATGGCGAATTGACGGCGACTTCGCCAATCTTTGTTAGAGTTGCCGGACTATGAACTTCGATCATCTGTCGCGGCTCTTGCATCATTCGTTGTGCCATCAGTGTCTCCGTGGCTCGGCTACTTGCCCTTTTTCCTGGTTTGTTTGGCCGGTGTTGCAGCGGGTTTGGGCGGCTGACCAGTTTCCAGGTCAACCGGCGCGGGGTAGCCTTTGCCAGCCAGCGCCGCGATTTCGACGACGACTTCTTTTCGGCCTTTTACCTGTCGCGTCAATTGCTGGCGCGCAATGTTGATTTTGCGTTGCTCGGCTTTTTCCGCTTCGGTCATCTTGGACGTATCGGTTTTGCCGTCCGGATGACGTGACATCGCTGCCAGAGCGGCCAGCGTTTGTGTGTGTTCTGCTTCGGTTAAATCTGCCATCGTCACACCATACGTTCCCAGCAAAGCTTCCAGATTCTCTTTGACGTTGGTGTCGCGGTCATACACATCGCGGTAAATGTGCAGTTTGCTATCTTCGACGGCCAACGTTTCGTAACGCAATTCGACCGGGATTGTGTTTTTCAGTTTGACGATTTTGGTCTCCTTCCGATTTTGTTCTTGCTTGGCAATTTCTTCGTCTGACAAGGAGGTTCCGCCAACTTGTGCCAGCACTTTGGCAAAGCTTTGAACCTGTTTGTCCGTCAGGCCCACGCAGCCATGCGAAGCGAAAGTGCCGATTTTAACTGGCTGTTTGCCACCGTGAATCAGCGAAGGCATGCCGATGGGAATCTTGATTACGCCAAGCGGGTTCAGCTTGTCCCCAGCGGCGATTTTCTGGCCGACTTTTACTTTCGAAGAAGATTCAACCCAGGGCTCGTCAGGCGGCGTCCAGGTTGGATTGAAGATGATTTGCGTCGCTTTGCGCATTCCGGCGGGCAACGGAAATTCCGGGTAACCAATGCCGATTGAATAGGATTTGATCAGTTGACCGTCCTGGAAAATATCCATTCGATGTGCGGGCGCGTTGACGATGATGCGCGTATCCGGCGGAGCCAGAAACGGCCCACTGGGTGTCAACGCGGCTTTCGCTGTTCCCGGAGATGCCGACGGGGATGGGCTGGGCGATGTGCCAGGGACTGGCGGAACATCAATTGGAGACGGTGTTCCTGATAAAGTCGGTTGTTCACCAAGAGCGATTGTGTCGGAATCGTTGCCGCTGATTTTTTGCCAGCGTTCCAGCGCAAAATCTGCAAACTGCTGCGCTTTTTCTGGACCCACGACGCCTGAGACTTTTGTCGCCGCTTTTTCGCCCGCCGCTGTTGTTGTTGCCGCTTCGGAATCCACCTTGTCTTCTTGCAAACTGGTTGTTTCTTCGCGAGCAAGCTGGCGTAACTGTAAAATCTGTTGATCGGTCAATTGCAGCTTGTTTTTCAGCTCTGTGGCAAATTGCAGGTCAATGAAAAACAGCGCGTCAATCATCGGCAGCGTGATCGGCAATTCTTTAATCGCGATGACAGGTGTCGGAGACGGGGTTGGCGGGGGCGTGCTGGTTGGCGCGGCAGGTGCGTCCGTCGCCACGTCATTGCGTGCGTCCAGGACGAATCGTTTTACCGCCCAGGCTCCCGCGCCCAAAATTCCGAGGACAAAGAGGGTCAACAAAAATTTTTTCAAAACCTACGCTCCTACGATTTATATGCAGCATTCACTGCGTTGATGATGCCTTATTGTCCTTCGCGCAACAATGGATAAGGGTTGATGTTTATGCCATCCCAATATCGTTTGGGATCGGCGACGCTCCACAGCGCGAAATGTAAGTGGTAATTTCCCACGCCAGCATTTCCCGTGTCGCCGACGTAGCCAATGACTTCGCCTTGTTTCGCAAAATGGCCTTCGGTCAGCCCATCGGCATACCGTTGCAGATGCGCGTAATAAAAGACCAGTTTTTCATCTTTGCTTAACTGATAAATTGAGATTCCGCCGCGGTCACTGGTGAAGAGTTTGGCGATCTTGCCTTCCGTTGTCGCCAGCACTGCCGCGCCGCCAGGAGCCATAATGTCCAGCGCGTTGTGCATGCGGCCCTCCGAACGCGATTCATTAAATGTGTCGCGCAACTGAGTGGCTTTAATTCCCGCAACTGGAATGATCAATTTGAAAGGAAGTGAGGTTACCGGAGATGACGACGTTTCAGGTTGTGTCGTCTGAATGGGTTCATCCTGTGGAGGGGTTTTAGCGCTAGTTGTTGTTGATGCAGCGGTTGATGACGGCATGGGAGCCTGTCCGGAAACAACAGCACCATTTGCTGTCCGTGTTTGTGATGTATTCCAGGAATGTCTGCACGGCGGACATTGAACCCAAATGACAAATGAAAACGCCAAGTCCGCAGAAGCAAAAGAGAAAGTCAGCAAAAAAATCAGCCGCGGCCAGAACAATACAAAGCGCTTCCAGAAGGATGAAATGCGCGCCCAAATCTGCCGGAGTGGAGTCATTAAACGCTACCTTCGCACAGCCGGCATAGCGGCGCAACAACCCTGCTACGCTTTAGCCACGATGTTGAAATTGACCGTGATCTCGTTTTTGACTTTGACCGTGCCGCCTGCCGCTGAATACGGCTTGATTCCAAAATCGGTTTGCCGGAGCGTGTACTTTCCTTCGGCGCGAAGCTGTTTGGCGTTGATTGTCAGCGAAACCGGCATGGCGATTCGTTTGGTCACGCCGTGCAACGTCAAATCTCCGTTCAATGTGAAGCTGTAATTTTCACCACCGGTTTGTTTCAGGTCGCTAACCGATGCGGATTTGAATGTAACTTTGGAGTACTTGGTCGATTCCAGCACTTCGCTGTGCATGGAGTTCTGAATCTTCTTTTTGTCTTCTTCGCTGGGTTTGGTGTCCAGCACAACCAGTGAAGTTGCATCCACATTCAGTTCCAACGATCCACCGCCTGCGCCCGATTCCGGCACCACGATTTTGCCGCTGAAGGATTTGATGCCGATCTGATGATCGTGCGCAAACCCGCTGAGCAATCCCGCTTTCGGCACGAACACCCAGAAGCTGCTTTCGCCAGTAACGATGGTGTAGGTGTGCGATTTCTGAGCTTTAACGGTTGCGGCCAGCAAGATCAGGCTGACAACCAAAATTCCTTGTTTGATAATTGATTTCATACTGCTATCTCACTGAAGTTTGGCCACAATGGTAAACGAAACTTTCAGCTCGTCGCCGATTTTGATCAGCCCCAAGCCTTTCTCAAACGGCTTCAGGCCGAAATCGGTTTGTTTCAGTTTCTCTTCGCCGCTGGCGCGGAGCTCTTTGTCGCTGATGGTCGCGTTGACCGGAAAACTGACACGCTTTGTCGTGCCATGAATTGTCAGGTCGCCATTCAGCGTGAAACTGCGCTTGTCATTATCGCGCTGAATATTGCTGACGGAAACCGAGGTGAATTGGATCGCAGGGAACTTGTCAGCTTCCAGCACTTGATTGCGCAACGCGGAGTGAAATTCTTTCCGCTCAAAATCACCCATCGCCGAATCTACATTGGTCAGCATCTTCGGATCGGTTTCCAGCGAAGCTGTCAGCTTGGTTTCGTCTTGCGGCAATTCAACTTTGCCGCTAAAGCTTTTGGCCAAAACGCGATGCGTTGGATAACGGCGGCTGATCATTCCTTCCTGCGTCAGGGTAATGGCGATTTCGCTGGCCGTTGCGTCAAAGATGAAAACCCGCGGCGGTTGTGGTTGCGCCTTTTTGCGTTGTGCGAACCCTGATTCTTCTGCCGCCAGCAGCAAGCTGACAAAACAGGCAGGCAGAATCGTTTTGGTGAATTGGCGGATCATAGTTTTCGCCTCCTTGAGTTCGTAGTCCCGTTCAGCTTCGATAACCGGCTTGGTCAACTGGCTCAACAACGACAGCGGTGCCATACGCCAGAACTTCCGTCACGCCGCCCATGACTTCGTTGGCGTCGTACCGGGCACCAATAATCGCATTAGCTCCCATTTCCGAAGCGTGCTGGATCATGATTTCAAATGCCTCTTCGCGCGCCTTTTCGCAAAGCTGAGTGAACAACGAGATGTTGCCTCCAACCAGCGTTTGCAGGGTGCCGCCCAGCGTGCCAAAGACGGAACGCGAGCGAACCGTGATGCCACGCACCACGCCAAGATTGCGCGTGATGCGAAAGCCGGGTAACTCAAAAGCAGTTGTAACTAGGTGATGCGCAACGGAATATCGGGGTGCGGTTACTTGATAGGGTGGTTGGGGAATCATTGGATCGTTCATCACTATTGCTATCCTTGCGGTCGAATTTTTCGATCATTGTTCGTGGGAAATGCAGAACATGCTTGGGCGCGCCTGTTCAACCGAAAAGGCTGCCTTGTTGATTATCTTTGGTTTCGGTTTCGTATTCCGGCGGAGTCCACAGGTAATTTTCAATTTTGCAGCGGCCTTTGTCATTGAAGACGATTCCTTCCGCTTCCAGCAAGCGTTGCTGTAAGTCGGGCGGTGTCGTCAGTCCGGCAGTCGAACAGCCGCCTTGCGAATTGATGACGCGATGCCAGGGGATGTTGCGGTCGTCTTTGGGCGTCGCATACATCAGGTTGCCGATGGCTCTGGCGTCGTAACCCGCGCCCAGCACGCGTGCGACCGAACCGTAGCTCATCACTCTGCCGGGCGGAATTCGCATGACGAGTTCGTAAGCGCGGTTGCGGAAGCTCTCGTCGTCTCGCGGTCGGTTGGGAGCGGCATTACTGATGAGTTGGTTGTCTTTTTTACCTGCCATCGCCTTTTGAAATTTAGTTGATTGATATTCCACCATTCGCGCCATTCGGCGATGGCGCGTTCGCGCTCTGCCTGCGAAGCCGCAGGCTGGAAGCTTAGTCAGGTGTTGGTTGCGTCGCGCAGAACCATTTCGGCCAAAAACCTGGTTTGCAGGCCTTGACTTGAAAGCAATTCGATCAACTCCGGAATTGAAAGTTGCTCAAACTGTTTGCGCGCTTGTCGGAATTCATCCTGTTTCATCGCTTGTAAGCCACGATTCGTAGCCGCCGGTAATCGGCGAACCAGTTTCCGTCTTTGAATAGTTTGTCTCGTAGCGCGTTTTTTACTTCGGTAAACACGGCGCGTTTTTCTTCTTCCTCCAAGTCGGTCAGCAGTTCTCGGCGAAACATATTGATCCAGTTTTCCAAGCCTTCTTCGCCGCCTTCGAGCTTTGTCAGGCGATCAAATAATAAAGCGCTGACGACTTCGATGCCGTGTTTTTCCAGCAGCGTCGAGTATTCGCCGATGCTGGGGAAGTAGTTTGTCGCTTTTGCCTGACGCCCATCCAGATTTCTCAGCGCGTTTTCAAGCTCCGTTGCGATGCCAGCGATATTGCCTTTGCCGCCCATTTCGATCACAAATCGTCCGCCGGGTTTCAGCACTTGCGACATGCAGATTATGGCCTCTTCGGCTCGCTCCACCCAGTGCAACGCGGCGTTTGAAAAGATGGCATTAAATGGCTCTGTAAATGAAAAGTCAGAAGCGTCAGCCACAAGGAAGCTGATTGCCGGATAGGCCGCACGAGCAGTCGTGATCATTTCCTGCGAACTGTCCAGGCCCGTAACTTCCGCGCCAGCGTCGGCAATCAGCTTTGTTAGATGGCCAGAGCCGCAGCCGACGTCCAGAATCCGTTCGCCCGGTTTGGCGTCAAGCAGGGAAAGCAGGTCTTCGCCATACTTGGTGACGAAGGAATGTTTCTGGTCGTAAAGGTTTGTATCCCACTTCATTGGAACTGTGTAAAACGAGGAAATTTGGGGACAGGATTTACAAGATTTCTCAGGATGGATTTAAGGCAAAAAGGCGATTCAATCTGACAGCAACCAATCCTGCGACATTCTGTAAATCCTGTCTATGTCTTATTCTGATTTAGCCGAACAGCGGCGGAACTTCGCAACCAGCGATTCGCAAGTACGTGTACAACTGGCCGCGATGATGGATTTCGTGCTCATGCGTCAGGTGCAGCAATGTCATGCGCGACATGGGTTTATCTGGACCGAATGGCGCGACCTGTTCGCTCAATTCCTCCGGCGTCAAGGCGGTGGCTGCCGCAATCGCTTCTTCGTGGGTTTTGTCATAGGCGGCAATCAATTCAGCGGTGTCCGTGAGCTTGGGCGGCGCTTCTTTTGGAAACACGCCGGATTTTGCCGCGGCAACCAGGCCAGCTTCGGCAATCCACAGGTGATTCATCAATTCGCCGAGCGTCATCGCCGAATCGCAGGGCTTCCAATCGTATTTGTCGTTTGGCGCGGCGGCCATAATTTTGGTGGTTTGTTTGTGAATGCGTCGCCAATTGCTGACGAATGAATCCATGTTGGCCATAAAATTTCCTTTCCAGTTAGGAGCCTGAGGACAGGCTGGGGTTTAGGGAGTTCGCAGCACGACGCGCGCCGGGCTGCCATCGCCGTCTTTGATTTTGAGCGGCAAACAGAGCAATTCGTAATCGCCGGGCGGAACATTGCGGAGCGCCAACCCTTCGACGACCACAACATTCGCACCCAGCAAAACCAGGTGCGTTGTGGGCTGGTCGAAATTGAACTTTTCGACGGACAGATAATCTATGCCAACCAGCCGCACGCCAAGCTCGACCAATCGGCGAGCAGCATCAGGTTCGATGTACACAAAATCTTCTTGGAATTTGTCGGCTTCAGGCCAGAAAGAAGAGTTTCGGGTTTTAAACAGCACGCGTGTTGCACCATTCAGGTCGCAATGATTCAACACTGCCGCGTCAATCGCCGGAACATCGCCAACGTCAACGACTCTGGCTGTGCCGATCAAGGTTTCGAGCGGCAATTCGTCCAGAGTCATAGCTCCGGCAATAAAATGCGATGGCGGATCTACATGAGTCCCGATGTGCGTGCTGCAACAAAGCCGCGTGACGTTGGCGATGTCGCCTTTTTCCAGCGACATCACGCGCTCAAGCTGAATGCTGGGATCGCCCGGATAAACGGGAAGTTCTGCCGAGATGGGGACAGTGATGTCGTAAATTTTCATCGCGTCCTTTTGCGGATTTATATTTGATGAATGCGTGAAAAGCGAGAAGCGTAAAAGCGGCGGCGAGTATAGAAACGGCTCTTTGCGGTGTCAAACTTTGCGCATACACGGCCAAGCTGTGTAAGCTGTGCGCCTGATTCAAACGAAATAAACCTAAACAAAGGACAACATGGAAAAAGAATTGGAAGTAGCACGGCGTCTGGCGCGTGAAGCCGGAGCCATTTTGATGGATTTTTATAAAGGCGATGCCAAAGTTGAATGGAAAGGGTATGACGACCCGGTAACCGCCGCTGACAAAGCAGCCAACACCATGCTGGTGCGCGAACTGTCTAAGGCTTTCCCAGACGACGCCATTCTTTCGGAAGAAGCACCGGATGACAAAGTGCGGTTGGGCAAAAACCGCGTGTGGATGGTTGATCCGATGGACGGAACCAAACAATTTATTGAAAAGCTGGACGAGTTTGCTGTGATGATTGGCCTGACTGTCGGCGGCGAACCGAAAGTTGGCGTGGTTTATAACCCAGCGACGGATCGCATGTTTTACGCCGCGCCCGGCATCGGCGCTTTTGTTGAAGAGAAGCTGACGACCAAACGGTTGCACGTTTCCACTTTAGCCGATTCGACCAAGATGGTTGCGGCGATGAGCCGGTCGCATCACAGCCCTACGGTAGATGAAATTCGCCAACGATTGGGAGCAACCGGCGAGGTTCGTTCGGGAAGTGTTGGGTTGAAGCTGGGACTGATTTGCGAAGGCCAGGCACACATTTATCTCCACATAGGAGCTAAAACCAATCAATGGGACACTTGCGGACCGGAGGCGATTTTACGCGCCGCCGGAGGCACCATCACGGATACTTCCGGTCAGCCGCTGCAATACAACACAGATCATGTTCGCAATTTGAATGGGATCATTGCCACCAACGGAACGCTTCACGACAAGGTTGTAGAAGCAACAGTGGCGGTTTTGGCTGAGAGAAACCACAAGTGAAAAGGATTGTAGTTCCACCTTTGAGCAACAGCGGCACCGATTGGCTTAGGTTGCTGCTCAAAGGCGGAACTGCAACAGATCAGTTTGATGTAAATGAGACTTTGACGCCTGTCTTACTCAATCGGTCAACCGAAGCGGCAGTTGTGGTGATGACAATGTCAACGTCTGTTTTGCCCGCCAATTCCGGTTTTAGCTTGGCATCAATTATGTCAATGCCGGGAATCAACGCGCCGCCTGTTCCAGGCTGACCACCAACATAGGTTTTTTCGAGTTCAACGTCGTTGATCTTCAAAACAACCTTGTCGGCAAATCGCCAACCTGTTCCGAAAATGCGAATAATGTTTGGCGCGGCTTCTGTGCCAACTGAACAAGGCGGATTCGAGAAAGTGATCGAGCCATCGGTATTTACTTTCCCGCACTGTACGCGGGCTGTCCCGTTTCCATCACCACTGGTGGTGAAAACGCCGGCCGCTGCATCCAGCACACGAACTCTGCCACGAATATTCGTGCCATTGTTATTGATGACAACTTCCGCCAAGTCTGCTGGTTTGGTTGCATTCGGCACCACAAAGTTAACCTGGGTTGGCGAAATATAGGTGATCTGCGCGGCGATTCCAGCCACCGTTACTTTCCCGCCTTTCAACTCAGTCGGGTAATTGGGGCCAGCGGCTTCCATTGTGTCGTTGGCCAAACCGGCGCCTTGCGCCACAGCCAGCGAACCTCGCGCGACTGTGCCTCCGTCAAAACTGGCGGCGTTATACACTGACAACGCTTCTTCAAAGCCGGAAAACGAAGTTGTCGTTTTGTTGCTATCAACGTTTGTAGTTGCAACAAAGGTGACTGTAATTTCCTGATCGGTTTTGGCGGCCAGGGCTTTGGTCAGCGAAACGTTGATTTGATCCAGTCCCAGGAATTCTCCCTGAGGTCCTGCATAACTTGGTGTCAGAGTCTGATCGCCGATTTTGACCTGAATGTTCGTGGTGTTGCTAAAGCCTGTGCCATAAATGACCAGCAGATTGAATTGAGATTCGTTCCCAACCGAACAAGGAGGACTAGTCAGTACAAAGCTCAATCCGTCAGGTGATATCTGTCCGCACTGTGCTGTTGATTTGCCTGTTCCGCTACCATTAGCGGAGAACACTCCGGGAGCCACGTCAACAATTTTCGTTTTTCCCGCTGTCTGCACTCCGTTGTTATTGATGGTGAAATCAACTGTATCGCCGATGCCAATTGCATTTGGGACGACAAAGTTGATCTGCCCAGGAGAAACGAAAATCAGTCGCCCAGCCAAACCATTTACCGTCACGGTCACTCCGCCAAGTTGAAAGGGAAGATTGGCGCTCGGCGCTGAAATGGTTGAATTGGCCAGTTGGCTCCCAAAAATTGCCACAATCGAACCTCGCGCAGTTTGCGTGTTGTCGAAACTGGCGGCGTTGGCGAATTTGGCTTCGGCAGAGCTTTTGCTGGTCACCGGCAATACGTAAGCTTGAAAAACGTCTTGAATCGCCAAAGCATTGGCGGCGATGACGTTTGCTTCATAGTTAAACGAAAGCGTGTTGCCGGTGCTGTCCGCGAAGATCGAAAAGTTATTGGCTCGCTGATCCAGGACTGTCAGCGATAGGTCCGTAAATGTAATTTGCCGGAGTTTGTTATTGGCAATGTCGTAGCGGAATGCTTCGCGGCTTCCATCTGCGTTGTCTGCTTTGATGCCGCTGGTTGTCGCTGGCACCAGATTCAAGAAGGAATTGAACACGACGTGCGTCCCTGTGGAATTGATGCTGGGAAAGTAGATGAGATCGTTTTTGGTCGCATCCCCCGCCGTCTGATCCGTA
>CAZXHW010000096.1:0-14242 GCA_964639915.1 uncultured Heliomicrobium sp. | reverse complement strand
GTCTCGGCCAATTCTGAAAATCTTGTTGTTATTACTGTCGGTGAAAAAGACCTCGCCTTCGGCGTTGGCTACGGGGCCTTCGGTGAAGCGGTGGCCTTCGCTAACCAGTTGCCAGCCTTCGCCGGGAAGCAGAACTGCATTGAGCGTGTCGTTTTTGGTCGCGCCGGTTTTGACCGGAGCAGGCCAATCTTTCCACAGCCATTTGATTGCATCGGGGAACAGGGAAGTGCCGTGTCGGCCGCTGTGAGCGCCCTCGCCCCAGACGTGCTGGACTTCATAGCCGGAGAACACCAACGAACGTTCCATCGCCTGATTGGCCATCCACCAATCGCCGCCGTAAATGTTCAAGTCGTTCGATCCGTCCTGCAAAAAGATGCGAAGGGGTTTCGCTTCAAACTTACGAATCAAAGTCGAGTACTCGTGGCCTCCGCGCAAACCAACATAAGTTCCAATCGTGCTGAACACGCGGCTGAAGGCGTCCGGCCGTTCCCAAGCGGCGGTGAATGCGGCGATCGCTCCCGAAGAAGAACCGCCGATGGCTCGGTCGTTGCCGCTTTTCGACAACCGAATTGCTCGGCCATCGCTGGTCTTTTTGGTTTCCACGTCCGGCAGAATCTCTTCCAGAATAAAGCGCGCGTAGTTATCGCCAAGTCCGTCATATTCAAAGCTGCGATTGAACCGATCCAGTGCGGTGTTCGGATCGCCTGGACGGACTTTGCCGTGCATGACGAACACGCCGATGGTGACGGGGATTTCTTTTTTGTTGATCAGGTTGTCGAAAACCACGGGCGCATTCCACTGAATGCCGTCCTGATTGACGTACACGCAAGCCGGTTTGTCGGGCGTGTATTGCGCTGGAACGTAAACCCAATATTCGCGCCAGGTTCCAGGGAAGATTTTCGGACTTTCAAAGGTGAACTTCATCACTTCGCCTTTGGGCACGCCGGGTTGTTCAACGGAATCGGGATGCTGCGGATAGGTTTCCTGCGGTTGCGCAGGCGGCTGACCAAAAGCCGCCGAAACTGCGAAGAGTGAAAAGACTAGCGTAAGCAAAGCGCGAGTGGATCTCATAGTTTTCAGTTGTCCTTTTCGTGGTGACTTGGTTGGAGTGCTGAATTCCAGCTTGTCGCCGGAATCACGGCAATGAATTGCGGATCGTAAAAGAAATCCTGCGTAACGGCTAGAGCGAGAGCCGTTACTTCACGAAAAATTGATTGAGGGAAGATGCTTGAGAATAGAAGCTGCGACAGCAGTTAATCGCTGGCGGCGGCAAGCTGTTGATGAACTGTGGTCATCGGCAAGGAAATTTGGAAGGTGGTGCCTTCGCCGACCTGACTTTCGACGGTGATTTGGCCGCCGTGGTCGCGGATAATGCCATAGCTGACTGCCAGGCCCAGCCCGGTTCCTTTGCCAATTTGCTTGGTGGTAAAGAATGGGTCGTAGATTTTGGCCAGATGTTCAGAAGCGATGCCAACGCCGCTGTCACTGAATCGGATGGCGATGGAATCCAAATCGGATTCGGTGGCAATTTCCAACCGCCCGCCTTGCGGCATGGCGTCCCGTGCATTCAGGATCAGGTTCATGAAAACCTGTTGCAGCTTTGCGGCGTTACCGGGCGCGAAGGGCAACTCAACGGAGTAATTTCGAACGACTTCGATTTCTGTGTTGCGAAGCTGGGCTTCCAGCAGTTGAATCGTATCGTCCAGCACGCGGTTCAAATCCACAGGGACAAGGCGCGAATCGCTGACGCGCGAAAAGTTCAGCAGATTGTTGACGATAGATGATGCACGTGAAGTCTGGCGATGAATCTTTTCCAGTAACAGATGTCGCGGATCGGTGTCTGGGATTTGCTGCATCAGCATCTGCGAATACGACGAAATTCCCGTCAGCGGCGTGTTCACTTCGTGCGCGACGCCAGCCGCCAGCAAACCGATGGACGAAAGTTTGTCGGACTGCTGCAACTGCTCTTCCAGGCGCATACGTTCGGTGACGTCTTCGATGGCGACCAACGTGCCTTCGACTTCGGACGTTTTGCTTTGCAGCGGTGCAAGCGAAATGTTCAGCGTCAAATCTCGGCCATCGGCGGAACGCGCGCGGAATTTGTAAATGTTGACCGGTTCGCTGTGCGGAGCGCTGGGCAATCCCTTTAACCCGTTTGCTCCATGCGAGCCATTGGCTCCGTTTGCCAGTCCGTTTGCCAGTCCATTCAGTCCATTCGAATGCCCGGCCTGCCATTCGCTGCGCGCCATCAGTTCACGCAATGCGCGCAGCATTTCCGTATCGAAAACTTCTGTGATGCGGCGGTTAATGGTGTTTTCGCGGCGCAGCCCGTAAATTTCTTCCAGTGCTCCATTCCAGTTGGTGATGCGTCCCGACAAATTGATGGCCATTACGCCAACGTTGATGGATTCGATGATGTTTTCGTTGAACTCTTTCAGCCGAGCCAGCTCTTTTGCGCGAGTGGCTTGTTCTTCCAGCAGTAACGCATTTTCAATTGCCACAGCCACATAACCGGAAATTGCCCGGAGCAAGCCCGTGTCTTCCGACGAAAGCAACGCGCCGTCTGTTGGCCGTCCAAGCGCCAGCACCGCAACGATTCTGGACCGCGAGCCGCAGGGCACAAAGTAACTGAATATTCGGCGCGACAACGATTCGGCAGGCGTAATCAATCGGCCAGTAATGGCATCTTCATCCGCATCCGTGCTTTCGACGCGAACGATGCCGGAACTGTCCGTGCGTTCGCGCAGCAGGGTCAAAAACTCTGTTGGCAAGACGATCTCACGGTTCACGCCTTCAGAGCGGGCAACGCGAAAACCCGATGGCTCTTTGAGGTCTTCAACAAAAATCGCCAGCCGTTCGACCGTGAAAACTTCTTTCAACCGCCACATCAAACTGTCCAGCAACGGATCAAGTTCAGTGGTGGAAGCCAGCGTGCGTCCAAAATCCTGAAGGGTGATTCGGTAATCGTATTTTTCGCCGTAAAAGATTCGGTCAATGCGTTCCTGCAGCCAGTTTTTGACAGGCGCAAACAACATTGCCAAAACCGACATGGCGATGGCGGCAATCAACAACGAAGCTTCCTGGGATATTTGTTGCCGCAAGGATTCGTAACTGACCGCCATCACCGTCCCAAACAGTGCCGCCACGGAAAGCGTGGCAATGATGTAGGCGAACGAACGGCGCATCACCACGTCAACGTCCGTCAGCCGGAAGCGCGCAATGGAGTAGCCGAATGTCAGCGGGATCAGCGCCAATGGCAATAACGAAATCAGTTCCAGAGAATCTGAAACCGCAGGGTCAGTGAAAAATGATGGCACGTAAAACGCGGCAAACAGCGCCGATGCCACGCTCATCCCCCACATCACCCATTTCAGTTGCTGGCGAACAACAATGTTTTGGGCCTGGCGATATGTGCGGATCAGCATTGCCGCGCTGGCAAGCAGCGAAACGGCAAAAAGGAACAGTTCAACTTTGGACAGCCAGTTTCTGGCATTCAGCGCTGAAATCGGAATCAGGTTTCGCAGCGGCGCAAATCTAAGCCAGCTTTCAGCCGCGATCAGAACCACCGGCGGAACATACAGTGCAACTGTCAGCCAACGCCTTCGCGAAACCAATTGTGGCCGCGCAGGGTAAATCGTCGCAAAATGCACAAACATCGGCGCCAGCAAAATCAACGCAATGTAATCAACAAAGTCTACAGCCTTGTCGAATTGCATTCGCATTTCTTCGGTTGGGCTGTAGAAATGCGCGATGAAGGCAAGCAGGCAGAGCAGGAAGAAGTGCGTGACATGCGGCGCGCGGCCCTGGCGCAGCAAAAAGTAGATTCCGATAGCCAGATAGATCAGACCAACCAGCGCTAAATACAGGCCACGCAAAAGATGAGTGGGGCGAGCTTGCAGTTTCAGGTCGGCAACGCCTTCGCGCATGACGGTTTCGCCAGTGTCGTTGCGCTTTTCGATCCAGTAACTAAGCGTGGATGCTTTGTCGTCTTGGGCGCGGTCCTTAGCCAGGTCCAGGTAGATTTGAACGTGCTGGGCTTTGGTGACTTCTTCAAAATCGTCAACCCCGCCAGTTGGGCTGATGCCGATCAGAACGTCGCCTGGCCGAATGCTTTCTTTTGATGCTGGGCCGCCGGGTTCGATGTGCGAAGCGACAACGCCGAGTTCCGGATCGTCTCGCCAAACAACGCCATCTGTCAGCACAACTTTTTGGTTCAACCGGTCGCGCAGATTGAACGCGCCGATACCCAACGCCACCAAGGCGATGAAAAGCAGCAACAATGTGCGTGTCGTAACTCGAGTTGTGCTGGGTTGTGGTGTCACGTTTTATTTTCAGTCTTTCAGTTTATTCAACCCCAGCAAAGCTAGCTTAAAATTTGGAGCGCGGCGTGAAGCGCCGCATTCCAGAAACTTACCAACGGAAAGCAAAACCGCCGCGAACCGAACGGCGCGTTCGAGTGGCGACAATTTGAATTGTGCCGTCGTCGGCTCCAATCGCCTGATCCAGCAGATTGCGAGCGTCAACAACAGCTTGCCAGCGAACGGGCAAACCGAAGTTTGGCAAATCCTGTGTCACATAAATATTCAGGTTCGGGTCGTAAACACTCATTTGACCGGCGAACGGATCAATCGCAAACACAACAGCCGATGGCGACAATCGGATGACCGTCGAAATGCGTGTGCCGGTTCGATGCCTGAAGTCCAAGTCAAGGCGTGCCGCCGCAACCTGGAAGAAGGCACCTCTGAATAACCCGGCAGGTGAAACTGTATCCAAAGGCTGATTGGTAAATTGCTCGCCGCGACCAAAGCTGTAACCGACCGAAGTCGTCACGTAATCGTTAATACGGCGATTGTACATCAGCCTGACGCCGCGTGACGCGCCATTCATTGCGGTCACACGGTTCGCAACTTGTTGGAATGTTTGCTGATTTTCCGGTGACGCTTCCAGCGGCAATGCCAGCACACCCACACCGTGGCCTGAAATCAGGTCGTAAAACGCCGAAGCCGCAATTGACGAATTGCCTTCACCAAACATCCTCTCGATGCCAGATTCAAACCGCTGGCTGCGGTCCGGGATTGGCGAACCGGCGAAAGCGACTTCCGCAGATGAAGTGGCGAATGACGCTTGCAGGTTTTCAGTGTCGAAGTTTTCGAGTGACTGATTTTGATGATCGGTGCCAGGCGTCGCGGCAGCGTTTATTCTCCATTTCGCTGTTGGTGAATACTGAACGGCAAAACGCGGCAAGATGCTGTCGTGCTGCCTGTTCGCAGAGCCAACAAAGCGGGAGTAATCAAATCCATAAATCAACAACAGCGGTTGAAAAACCTGAGACGCAACTGTGGCGGACACGGAAACCTGATCTAGCAATCCCCCATCATCCGTTGGCGAAAGGGGGTTGTTGTCTGGCAGCAGTCCATTGCCGTCAAATGTCGCGCCGTTCATCGTCGTGGCCGATTCACGCCCCAGCCTTCTGGCAAGGGCGACCTGACCATAGCTGATTGCTGCTGCGATTTGATGTTTGTCGCTGGGTCGATATGTGCCGATTGCAGAAACGCGCTGTGGCGCAAGTTGGCCGACTCCGCGTTGGCCGATCACCGCCATCTCAAACCCGCTTCCAAAAGAACTGGATATCGCAAAGTTCGTCCCAAAAAAGCTGGCTGCCGGATAGCCATTCTGCGAAGCTGAACCAACCGCGATAAATTGCGCTACGCCATGAATCGTCGGGCGCTCAGCAATATGTTTCGCCTGCAAGGCTCTTTCCGGATCCAGGTCAACAACATCGTCAGCTTCTTCAGTCAGATTCATTGCGTGACGCGGAGCACCACGAGCAATCCAGCGATAATCATCACTGTCTCCACGCCGTTGCACGAGCGTGTCATCGCGTTTCAGATTGAAGTTCTGGGTAACGTGTACCGGACGCTCCAGCACCACATTTGTGATACGCGGAGCGAAGCCTTCCGCAAATGCGCGCAGGCGATAGGTTCCCGGCGTAATTCCGGCGGTGAATCTTCCTTTTAGGTCTGTATTAACGCGCTTCAGTTCCTTGCCGCGATGCCTGGATTCGAGGAGAGCGACGACAGCGCCGGGCAGCGGCTTGCCGCCTTCGTCTTTCACTGTTCCAGAAATAAAGGCAAAAGCCGGAGCGGCTTCGACCACTGCAAAGGAATTATTGTTGTGCTCAGAAGTGGGAGTTGCCGCAAGCGATCCCAATACGCAACCCACCAATAGAACTCGCAAAGCCTTCTTCATATCGTAAGCCCGCCTTTCAGTAACCGCCGTCGAAACGACGCAGGGCAAAGGGGAAAGCACCATTTATTTTTAGTCAAATCCCAGCAACGGATTGTCTGGTGTTTTTAGAACGTCTTGGTGTGCGGAGATTGTCGAGTATTTATGGATAAAGTGTCAATCAGCCAGCCAAAACGCTTGACACATTTTGAAACCGGGTTTAGATTCCGCGCCAACCTCAAGTACGAAGCAGCGAACTTCGATATCAAAAACGCTTCTGAGTGGCATCGGATCAAGCGTTACCAAAATTCAAAAACGTCTCGCCCCTGTTTGCTTGATAAAGCAATTGTCTTTCCGTGGGAATGCGCTTCTTTGGCGCAGCGATATTCAACCTTAAAACAATTTGTTTTTATAACGGTGACTTGCGTCGTCTGCGATTGATGATGCGAATGGCTGTTCGTGTCTGTTATCTGTGATGACGCGAACGCATAAGACTTCGCCTTGCTGTAGTCAGTGAGGCTTGGATTATTTCTATGTGTCTTCCTACCACCCTGAACACCTCCAAAACACCAAGCTGCCAAAGAGCAGCCCTACATTACTGACTGACAACCACCCAAACACCTACCAAAACACCAACCGCCCTTGCGAATCAAAAGATTCTCAAGGGCGGCCCCGCATCTACGGGACTAAAAAGCATTTCTTGAGTCTTCGGCTGGCTGGATGATAAGGTGCGTCGCGACAGATCCCCGAATACATCATCCAAGATCGGAGTTTATCAAATGAAAGTAGAAACAGGAGTTATCGCCGCTGCCGGTTCGGGGACACGCATGCTTCCGGTGACGCTTGGCTATCCCAAAGAATTGCTGCCAGTCATCAACAAACCGGCAATCCATCTGATTGTCGAAGAATTCATCGAAGCCGGAATCAAAAAAATCGTCATCGTTACAGGAGCAAATCCAGAACCTCTGCACCGGCAGTACAAGCTGGAAAATCTGCCACCGCGAGGTAAATACAAACCGCTCGACGATTTCGTGGATAAGTTGTCAGGCGTCGAAATCGTTTTTGAGCCGCAGGCTGGACCTTACGGAAACGGAACCCCTTTGCTGGTTGCGCGCAAACACATTCCCGAAGGGGACGGTTTCATCTACGCCTATGGTGACGACATCATCAAAGCCAAAACTTCCTTTGCGAAACAACTGGTCACAACGCACAACGAAACCGGCGCGCTGGTCGCCGGAGTTCAGGAAGTACCCTGGGAAGATGTTGTCCGTTATGGAATGGTGGAATTTAAGGATGCCGCCACGCGTGAAATGAAAGACGTGGTGGAAAAACCTTCGCGCGAAGAAGCCAAATCCAATTTGGCAATGTTCGGCCGCTTTCTGCTGTCGACCGATGTGATTCAGATTTTGAGCGAGATTCCGCTCGGCAAAGCGAATGAGTTGTGGCTGACTGATTCCGTCCGTGAATACATTCGCCGAGGTGGCCGCGTTGTGGCTCAACCGGTGTTTGATGGCGAATGGCTGACCATCGGCGATCCGATCAACTACCTGCAAACCTTAATTGAATACGCGCTGGAAGATGCCGAGATTCGCGCTGCGCTAGAACCGCGCATTCGCATACTGCTTGGATGAAAACGAATAACGGGATTTTTCAGGGTGAAAACGCTCCTGAAAAATCCCGTAAATCCTGTCGAAAGTTTTCCTGCTACTTGATAACTTCGACGCCCAAATAGGGAACCAATGCTTTGGGCACGTTCACCGAGCCATCCGCCTGCTGGTAATTTTCCAGAATCGCCAGCCACGTTCTGCCCACGGCCAAACCCGAACCATTCAGCGTGTGAACAAATTCCGTTTTGGATTTGCCTTCGCGTTTGAAGCGAATCTGGGCTCGGCGCGCCTGGAAGGCTTCGCAGTTCGAGCAGGACGAAATCTCGCGATACGTGTTCTGACTGGGCAGCCAGACTTCAATGTCATAGGTCTTCGCCGACGAAAAACCCATATCTCCTGTCGAAAGCGCTACAGTACGGTAAGGCAGTTCCAGCCGCTGCAATACCGTTTCGGCATTGGCTGTCAGCTCTTCCAGTGCCGCGTACGAATCTTCGGGTTTGGTCAGCTTGACCAATTCGACTTTGTCGAACTGGTGTTGCCGAATCAAACCGCGCACGTCGCGACCGTAGCTGCCTGCTTCAGACCGAAAACAAGGTGTGTACGCCGTGTAACTGATCGTCAAATCTTTTTCTTCCAGAATTTCGTCCCGGTGCAGATTGGTCAGCGGAACTTCGGCGGTTGGCACCAAGTAATAATCGCGCTCGAATCGGACTTTGAACAAATCCCGTTCGAACTTCGGCAACTGGCCTGTGCCAAACAGGGAATCTGTGTTGACCATAAATGGCGGCAGCATTTCTCTGTAACCGTGTTCCGTCGTGTGTAAGTCGAGCATGAACGAGATCAATGCCCGTTCCAGCTTTGCGCCAATGCCACACAAAACCGAAAAGCGAGCGCCGGTGACTTTGGTCGCACGTTCCGTATCCAAAATTCCCAAAGCAGTTCCGATGTCTACGTGGTCTTTTGGTTCAAAGCCTTCGGCGGCAAAATCGCGCGGTGTTCCCCAGCGGCGGACTTCCGCATTGGCGGATTCATCTTTGCCGACCGGAACCGATTCGTGCGCCAGATTCGGCACGCGGGTCAAAATGTTGCGGAATTCGTTTTCCAGTTCTTCAACGCGCGTTTCGGCGGCTTTGATTTTCTCGCCCAGGCTGCGTGATTCGGCTTTTTTGGTTTCGGCTTCTTCTTTTTTGCCTTCGCGCATCAATCCACCGACTTCTTTGCTGATGCGGTTGCTGCTGGCGTTCAATTCGTCACGTTCGCGGATCAAAGCGCGGCGTTCGGTGTCGAGCTTCTGAAAATCTTCCAGCAATGCCGGGTCAAAGTTGCGCGCGCTGAGCCGCTGGCGCACTTGATCAAAATTCTCACGGACAAAATGCAAATCGAGCATATCTAACCCCAAAAAATAAAAATGCTGCAAAAAGCAGAAGCCAGCAAAGTACGCATCCTGCCGAAGACTGTCAACAACGAATTGAGGCAGCCGCGTTGCTATGCTAGCGTTGCGCCGCTTTCATATCCCACAACTTCAAAGAGGCCCATCATGAAAAATAAAATCGTCTGTTCGGTCGCATTGTTCTGCATTTCGGCTTTGCTGTCGGTTGCGGCGTTGGCTCAAGCCAAAACGCAGCAAACTGCGCTCGATCGTTACATCGCCCAAAAAGATTCGGTTTACGGCTGGAAGCTGGTCAACACGATTGAAGGCACTGGTTACAGAGGTTATGTGCTGGAGCTGACTTCGCAAACCTGGCGCAGCGAAAAGGATGTGGATCGTCCTGTCTGGAAACACTGGCTGACCATCGTCAAGCCGGAAAAAGTTGTCGGCAATAAAGCGATGCTATTTATTGGCGGAGGCAAAAACGGCGATCCGGCTCCGACAAAGGTTTCCGAACGTTCGGCAAAAGTTGCTGTAGAAACCCAAACCGTCGTGGCAGATTTGGGAATGGTTCCGAACCAGCCGCTGTATTTCACCGACTCCAAAGACAAAGGCCGCTCTGAAGACGACCTGATCGCTTACACGCGCGTGAAGCATTTTTCGACCAAGGATGATTTCTGGCTGGTGCGGCTGGCGATGGTCAAAAGTGGGGTCCGCGCAATGGATGCGATTCAGGAATTTCTGGCCAGTGACGCAGGAGGCAAAACCAAAGTAGATCAGTTCGTTGTTGCGGGAGGCTCCAAGCGCGGCTGGACGACTTGGCTGGTGGGAACGGTGGACAAACGCGTTGTGGCGATTATGCCGCTGGTGATTGACGCGCTGAATTCCGAGGTCATCACACGGCATCATTTTGAAGCTTATGGATTCTTTTCGTCTTCGCTGAACGATTACGTCAACCACGGATTGTTTCCGCACAAAATTGGCACGCCAGAATACAAAGCCGTGCTGGACATTGAAGACCCATACAACTATCGCCACCGAGCCAGCCTGAAAATGCCGAAGTTTATGATCAACGCGGCTGGCGACCAGTTTTTTCTGCCGGACAATTCGCAGTTTTATTACGGCGATTTGCCGGAAGAAAAACACATCCGGTATGTGCCGAACGCCAAGCACGACCTGGCAGGTTCGGATGCTACAGAAAGCATGATCGCGTTTTATCAAGCCGTCTTGGCTGGCAAGCCGCGTCCACGGTTTTCGTGGGTCAAGCAGAAAGACGGCTCATTGGTTGTGAAGCCGATTGATAAACCAACGCAGGTCAATCTGTGGCAAGCGACCAATCCGAACACACGAGATTTTCGGTTGGATTTGATCGGCAAAGCGTACACCAGCACGCCGCTTCAGCCGGAGAAAAATGGTTCGTACGTTGGCCGCATCGCCAAGCCCGAAAAAGGCTACACCGCATTTTTTGTCGAGATGGTTTACGACTCCGGCGGAAAATATCCCTTCAAGTTCACGACCGAAGTCAGCGTTGTGCCGGACGTGTTGCCATTTAAGTTTGAAGCCGCCGCGAAAAAGTACGCCAAACCTGCGCATTAAATGTGAAGCGAGTTTTGGCGTACTGCTTGTGCGATGTACATAAAGACGCTACTTGGCCAAAAACGTCCCCGTGAAGCTGCCGTTGGTCGTATTGCCTTCGATGGTGTTGTTGCTGCGTGAGAAAATTTGACCGCCGCTTGCGCCCGCAACTCCGGTTGTGTTGCCAACGATGGTCGAATTCGACACGCGCACGACAGCGCCGGAAGAAACGCTGATGACCCCAGTCGCCCCGTTGGTGAGTTCACAGCCTTCCACATCAATCTGAATCGAACCTCCGGTGTTGGCAAGGGCTCTGATGCCAACACCGGCGCGGTTAAAGAGCGAGGCGCGAATCACTGCTTTCAACGTATTCTGACCGATCGGTCCAGTGGAGACATCAACGCCCCCAGCGCTCAGCACTGAAAACCTGCAATCCTCCACCACAACCAAAGTTTGGGAACGAACTGCTGCGCCATCAGTATTCGGGGCCACATTGATCCCTTTTTCCATAAACTGGAAAACACAGTTTTTGAACTGATAAGTTCCTCCACCATTGACGAACACGCCAAACTTGAAGCGTGTAAACGTGCAATCTTCCGTCAGTAGCTTGATTCCGGCGCCGCGTATTGCATCCTGCGTCACGCCTTGCCCGTCGAAAATCAGGTTGCGCAAGGTGAGAACGTGGCAATCACCCGCTGAGCTACAGAACGATGGGCCGTAGTTGAAATTAAAGATTGTGCCGAACGTGACGGCGGAACTGAACACGGCGGCCACACCTGGCGCGGCTGCGATGGTTACATCTTTGGTGATGTTGACCGAATTGTCGTAATCGCCCGAATCAACAATCAAAACCTGTCCTGCGACTTGTACCTGTGTCAGCGCGAAGTTAACGGTGCGGCACGGCTGGACAGAAGTGCAGCCTCCGCCATCAGCTCCATTGCGGGCCGAGACGAAAACCTGAGGCGATTGCGCAAATGCATTGATGGATGCGCAGCAAGCAAACACTACAAAGAACAAAAATGACGACACGATATGACGCGATTTGACCATTACGTTACGACCTCCTGCGTTGAGTTTGTAGACGTGGGAGAAAAGTGATGATTTGGGGGAGTAAAAGAGCAAAATTGGAAAGCGAACCCGATGGATCAAGCGGCGGGGCATACCATGGCTCTGATCTCATCGGCCTCCGTCGTCAGTGATTGAAGACGGTGTGTTGGAGGGATCAATCGTAGGAATGAATCAATCTGCTCCTTCAGCTTTTCCAGGAGCAGGGGTTTAACCTTTTGTTCGATCCTGCTTTCAATGGCTCCGTCAATGAATTCGGTAATCCCTAGTGTTATTCCCGTCACCCACCAGGGCCAGTGCAGGTTGTTCGAGTAGCTGCGGAAGGTTACCACTGGCAAGTGATTTACCGCGCTGACGCCGATCACCATATCCACATCCAGATCGGGGTCGAAGAAATTGGGAACGGCCACTTTCAAACGCAGCTTCACGGCAATGCCATTCCGGTCAATTTCGATATTTGCGGGCGAACGCTGACTCAAAGGGCTGCCAGCCAAATTGGCTTCGATCAGGCTGCGCACCATCTGTCGTACAGTCTCTTCATCCACGGATTGGATAAAGCATTGACTGGTGTCTACCCCTACGGTGACTGTGGCGATTGTTCGTTGAACGGTGAGCATTTTGCCGATCAGGTGATAGGTAGTAGAAGTTGCAGGTTCAACGATTCTCGTCCCGGTTTTTTGAACCGGCGAGTTGTTGAGAAATAACTTCACCGAACAGCCACCTGGCGAGGTGACTTTCCAGTTCAGCGTGGATGCATGGCCAGGACGAACAGTCGTTGGTGACGCGGTAAAAGTGGCGGTCATATCGCCCAAGCATTCGACGGCTTTTTCAATCATATCTTTGGTTGGCGGCATGAGAATTCTCCTTTTCATTTAGAAGTGGGGGAAGTTTTAATGAGTGTGCTGACGCACCGACATTCGTTGAGCAACAGTTTGCTCTGCTTTTTGCCTTCATTCATAGAAGCGAGAAACAAGGTCAAAACCACTAACAGGAAAGATTATTTTTTGGCGAAGGATTGTCCGGCAGGAGAGTCGAGGTGAAATGCCAAACCGCGCCAGCGAATTGCTGACGCGGTTTGATTGTAGGATGAGTTATTGCCGTTAACTTTGCGATTTACGGTGCAAAATATCCCGACACGTCAATAATCAAATCGGTCGTTGCTGACGAAAAGATTTTGAACCTTCCATCCGAAACTCCCAATCCAACGGTGAAGTGCCGGTTGAAGACCTGCCCCAGACGATAGTTTGACGCCGCAGCCAATGGTCGCACGGCAGCATCGCTAGGCCAAAAAGTCAGGAATCCGTTGCTGACCTGATTGATGACCGTCGCGTTTCCAACGATGGCGAGCGCAGTATTGGCGATGGTTACGCCATCGCAGGTTCCCCGGACCGGCTGCAAGTTCTCCGTGCCACCGGTCATTGGGGTACTGCTGTGCGTGGTGCAACCTGTGAAGCCCGGACGCGTTTCCAGTAAACGAACTGGTTTGGGCAGCGGATTGAACAGCAGCCCTTGTCCGTTCGAATCATTCAATTGCGTGCTGTAATAACCGAGCACATCAATGACCAGATCGGTCGTTGCGGCGGTGAAAATATTGAATTCACCGCTTGGCGATAGGCCGACAGTGAATGGAGCATTCATGTTGGTGCTAGCCTGGAAATTCGAACTGGCAGCCAGCGGTTGCGCGGCGTTCGCTGGAAACAGTGTCAAAAAGCCGTTGCTCAGCGAATTGACCGTTGTCGCATTTCCGACCAACGCTTGTGCGCCTGCCGGGATCGTCACGCTATCGCAAGTCGTTTGCCCTAATTGCGAAGTTGTGGAATTCGCTTGAAGCTGTGCTCCCGGATTGAAGCAGGCGGCTTGGCCCGCTCGCGTATCCATCAAGCGAACCGGTTTCGGCAATGGATGGAAATACAGCCCGCCTGCTGCCGGAGGCGCGTAATATCCTGTGATGTCAACGACTACGTCTGTATTTGTGGTGACGAAGATTTTGAACGCTCCATCGCCAGCGCCAAGTCCGACGGTGAAGACGTTGTTCAAAACCTGATTCGCGGCGAAGTTGGAATTGGCGACGTTCGGTTGCGTTGCGTCGCTGGGATACAGCGTCAAAAAGCCTCCGCCAGATTGAACTGTGGTGATGTTTCCGGTCAGCGCTTTTGCGTTTGCCGGAATCGTCAACCCGTCGCAAATCCTGTTTGCAGCGGTGAGCGTTAGAGAGGTTCCGCCCGTGATTTTTGCTCCTGGATTATCACAGCCTGGCTGCCCGGCTCTTGTCTCCAGCAAACGAACCGGATGGGCCAGCGGGTAGAACTGCAAGGGTCCTCCGCCAATGCTGACAGAGTAGTTACGTGATCCGGGGCAACCGTTAAAAGCCGTCACCACAATTGCAAAGTCGAAGATTCAT
>CAZXHW010000095.1:0-14278 GCA_964639915.1 uncultured Heliomicrobium sp. | reverse complement strand
GAATTCCATGGCACAAGCCTGCTGGATGAAAAGTCGGATGTCTGGATTCCCGTGACGATGTGGCGGCACGGCGATCCCTGGATGGTGAAGGCTGGGGGCGTATGGCTGACCAGTCGTTCGTCAGATTTTGTAGGGTTGGTTGCCAAGCTGAAGCCGGGGGTGACGGTGGAACAAGCGCAAACGGATCTTTCCACCATCGCGCAACGATTGGCGCAAGAATATCCAAAGACAAATGCGGAACGTGGCGCGCGGATTGTCGCCGGTTTGGGAATGTCGCCAGCCGACGGCAAAGAAATGCAGCAATTTATCGGCATTCAGTTCGGCATCGTGGGGATTGTGCTGTTGATTGCCTGCGCGAACATTGCTGGGTTGATGTTGGCACGCGCAGCTAGACGGCAAAAAGAAATCGGCATTCGGTTAGCGCTCGGAGCCGGACGCTGGCGCGTTGTGCGGCAATTGCTGGTTGAAAGTTTGCTGCTGGCGGTTTCCGGTGGTGTGGTCGCGCTGCTGGTGTCGTTGTGGCTGACCGATTGGATTCGCGCTTCGTTGCCGGATGAACAAAAAGACATGGGCGCGCAATTTGGTTTGTCGCTGGATTGGCGCGTGTTGAGTTTTACGATTGGGTTGGCAGTTGCTACAGGATTGTTGTGCGGACTGGTTCCAGCGTTGCAATCATCACGGCTGAATCTATTGCCGCTGTTGAAAGATTCCGGTGGCGGATTCAATCGCGGTGGTCGCACCCGATTACGAAGCATGTTGGTCGTTGTTCAGATTGCGCTTTCGTTGATTCTGCTGATCAGTGCAGGTTTGTGTGTTCGCACGCTGCAAAATTCGCAAGCCATTCAGCCGGGCTTTGCAACAGAAAATCTGATTACGGCGAAACTGGATCTTGGGCGGCAGAACTATTCCGAAGATCAAGGCAGCCAGTTTTATCGGCAATTGCTGGAACGAATGGAAGCTTTGCCCGGTGTAAAGTCGGCGAGCCTTGCGGCGACCGTGCCGCTGCAGGGCCGCAGTTATGGCAACAACGCCAGCTTTGACGGAAAAACGTACTCCAACATTCGCTACAACATTGTGACGCCTGAGTATTTGGACACGCTGGGAATTTCATTATTGCTGGGACGCCGCTTCAGTCGGCAGGACAACGCCCAGTCGCCGCGCGTAGCCATCGTCAATGAAACTTTTGCTCGTTACGCGTGGCCCAACGAAAGCCCGGTCGGCAAAGTGTTCCAATGGAAAGAGCGGGCAGGCGACCAGCCGGTTGAAGTCATTGGCGTCGCGCGCGATGCCAAGCAGTCTGATTTATTCGAGAGCGCTCCGCGCCTCGCCTATTTCCCGTTAGCGCAAAAATATGATGACGGGATGACGCTGCATTTGCGGACGGCAACGAAGCCCGAAGGATTGTTGGCTGCCGTGCGCGAGCAGATACGTGAGCTTGATCCAAAACTGCCGATCTACAACGTCAAAACGCTGGATCAATACCGCCGCGACGCCATGTTTGAAAAGCGGATTCAGGCCACGTTGATCAGCGCCTTCGGGTTGCTGGCACTGGCATTGGCCAGTCTGGGACTATACGGCGTACTGTCGTTCAGTGTCGCGGAGCGCAGACAGGAAATCGGCATCCGTATGGCGCTGGGCGCAAATCGCGGAAATGTCCTGCGGTTGGTGATTGGCCAAGGATTCAAACTGATCGTCATTGGCGTTGCGCTTGGGTTGGCGGGAGCCTTTGCCGTCACGCGCGTGCTGAAAAGCACGCTTTACGGTGTCAGCACGACTGACCCGCTGACCTTTGTTGGCGTGCCGCTGGTGTTATTGCTTGTGGCGCTCATCGCCTGTTGGGTTCCAGCGCGACGAGCGACGAATGTTGATCCGATGATCGCTTTGCGATCTGAGTAGACGGTATTCGGTAGTCGGGAATCGGTAGTGAAAAACGTTGGTTTTCCTACCGACTCCTGACTCCCGCCTACTGACTACTCCCACAGGAGACTTATGCAAACCATTTGGCAAGACCTGCGCTACGGCGTGCGAATGTTGATGAAACAGCCGGGCTTTACGGCTGTGGCAGTGCTGACACTTGCGCTTGGCATTGGTGCGACGACTGCAATTTTCAGCGTCGTCAATGCTGTGCTGTTGCAGCCCCTACCGTATCGGCAGGCAGACCGGCTGGTCGCTGTTTCGCTCAACGACAATGATGGCGCGTTTGGCAACACGGGTTTTGCGACGTTTGTGGACTGGCAAGCGCGTGCGAAATCCTTCGACCAAATGGCCCTCATTCGGTCATGGGGAGGAACGCTCACCGGGCACGGCGAGCCGGAAAATGTTGAGGGGCTGCGCGTGACGCCGGAATACTTCAAGATGTTGGGCGTTTCGCCCGCGCTTGGCCGAGATTTTCGCGCTGAAGAAAATCGCCCCAGCACACGGTTTGTGGTCGTACTCGGCCACGCGCTTTGGCAGCGGCGGTTCCAGGCTGACCCAAACGTGGTGGGCAAGCCGATTGTGCTCAGCGGCCAAACGTTCACGGTGATCGGCGTGATGCCGCAAGGCTTCGAAGATTTGCTGGCGGCGAATTATTACAAGAAGGCAGAAGTCTGGGCGGTCTTGGGCTATGACGTCACCCAGGAGTGGGCCTGCCGTTCGTGTCAGCATCTGAAAGCCTTCGGTCGTTTGAAAGCGGGCGTGGAACATTCACAGGCCCAAGCCGAAATGAATACGCTTGCCGCCGCGTTGAAGCAGGAACATCCGACCGAATATCCTGTAGGGACCGCTGTAGTTTTCGGATTGCAGGATGAATTCGTCAAAGGCATTCGTCCGGCGTTGTATCTGTTTTTGATTGCCGTGGGCGCGCTATTGCTGATTGCGTGCGCGAATGTCGCCAACTTGTTACTGGCGCGGGCAACCGGCCGGTCGCGCGAAATGGCTGTGCGCGCAGCACTCGGCGCAGGGCGCTTCAGAATCATTCGGCAATTGCTGGTCGAAAGTTTGCTGCTGGCAGGAATGGGAGCAGCGGCTGGTTTGGTGCTGGCCGTTTGGGGCGTAGACCTGTTGATGGCCTTGAAACCTGACACCTTGTTAAAGCTGCAAACGGTGACCATTGACGGACGTGTGCTGGGTTTTGCGGCAGCGGTTTCTTTGCTCACCGGAATTCTGTTTGGCCTGGCTCCGGCGTGGCAATTGTCGAAACCCAATTTGCAATTGGCGCTCAAAGCGAATGATCGTAGCGTGACTGGCACGGGCCGCTTGCGCAGTTTGCTGGTTGTCAGCGAAATCGCATTGGCTCTGGTCATCCTGATTGGCGCCGGACTGCTGCTGAAAAGTTTTGTGCGCTTGCTGAATGTGTCGCCGGGCTTTGAGGCCGGAAACTTGATCACGATGATGGTTCCGGCAGTTGGCGTAAAGTATGCACAGGAAGAATCCGTCCGGCAATTTTATGTGCAAGTGCTGGAGCGCGTGTCGAAAGTGCCCGGTGTTGAAGCCGCAGGCGTCGTCAGCAATTTACCTTTGTCCGGGAACGGCGACCGCATCAGCGTTCACATCGAAGAAAAACCGCTGCCCAATCCGGCTGATGCGCCGAGCCTTGAACGATACGGCATCACGCCCGATTACCTGCGAACAATGCGCATACCGGTATTGCGCGGGCGCGGCTTCACCGAACAAGACAACGCAAACGTGCCGCTGGTGGCGATGATTAGCGAGACGACAGCAAGGAAATTTTGGCCGGGCGAAGATCCGCTGGGGAAACGGGTTCGGCTGGGAGCCGTCACAAATCCAATGCGCACCATTGTTGGAATCGTGTCCGATGTGCAGCACCAGGGATTGGAAGACGCGCCGGATACGCAAGTTTATGTCCCACACGCGCAATGGACAGATTCGTTTATGCAGCTTGCCGTGCGCACGACCAACGATCCCGCCAGCGTGGTTGCCGCCATTCGCCACGAAGTCAGCGCCGTGAACAAAGACATCCCGATTTACCAAATCGCCACAATGGACAAACTGCTGGCGACCACAACCGCGCAGCGACGCTTCACGCTGTTGTTGTCGGGCATCTTTGCCGGATTGTCTTTATTGCTGGCCGGTGTGGGAATTTACAGCGTCATCGCTTACGCCGTCGCGCAACGCACACACGAAATCGGCATCCGTATGGCGTTGGGCGCGCAAATGCGCGATGTGCTGCAACTGGTGTTGCGGCAGGGAATGAAGCTGACGCTCGCGGGAGTGGCCTTGGGAGTATTGGCTTCGCTGGCGTTGACGCATTTCATGAAGAGCCTTTTGTTTGGCGTCAGCGCAACCGATCCGTTGACGTTCACTTTCATTGCCTTATTGCTAGCAATCGTGGCTTTTCTGGCTTGCTGGATTCCCGCGCGCCGTGCGACGAAGGTTGACCCGATGATAGCGCTTCGATGCGAGTAACTGATGGCAGATATGCGAAAGGATTGGAAATCGTTTGACCGGCTTTCGAGCGCCGAAGGTGCGACCGGAAATTAGCCGGTGGTGCAGCGAAGCGTAACCACCGGAAAGTCGGCAAACGATGCTCGCCCTCTGGCAGGAGCGCAGGACAAATCACGGTCATAAAACCCAACGCTTATCCGGCGTCCCTGCCGGGACGCGAATGTCTTGGCGATGCCGTTCCGGTGGTTGCGGCTATCGCCTTCACCACCGGCTAATCTCCGTTGTGCCTCGGGCACAAAGAATCCGTCAGCCAACAGGACTGTTTCTTCAATTTGGGCCTACTGCGTTAATTTCGCTTGGGCAAGTTTTTCAATGGCTTGAGCAATCTCCATCCAAGCACGGTCTCTTGCACCTCTTGCTTTTGGGAAAGTTATCAAGGCTTTCCCGTCTCTCGGCAGCGCCTGTAAATCTTTCAGTAATGGTTCGGATTGCCACAAACAATCGCGCACGATGATGGGAAGGATCGTCATCCCTTCTTGCTGGCGGCGATTGAGAAAGACCGGCAATTCTTCCTTGTAGATGAATCCAGAAGCGATGAAATCGGCGCTGACTAGCAGCAAAGCCAGATCACATTCGTTGAGAGAGTTCTTGATGGCCGGGAACCATTCTTCGCCGGGTTCAATCAGCCGGTCATCCCAAGTGTCAATAACGCCACGCCGCTTCAGGCCCGCCAGCATTTTGACCAAGTCGTCCTTAAACGGTTCGTCTTTGCGTGCGTAGCTGATGAATATCTTGGGAGCCTGGATTTTGCTCTGTCCGACGAATTGGGCCAACGTTTGTTCCCACTGAGCGTGTAACGCTTGTCTCAGAGAGGCAAAGCCAGCATGTGTGAAAGGGATGGCGTACAAGTTCAGCACTAAATCGAATAGGCCCAGCGAGTAATGTGTATCGTCGCAAAAATCGCCAAGCAGGCAATTTCCTAACTCGTGCGGTGTACCTTGACCTGCCAGTTTGAGAGAAATCAACCGCCGTCCTTTGTCTAGTCGCGTACGAATAAGCGGGGTATCGGAGGCGAGGGTAGAGGTGCTAAAGGCTTTCTGAAAAAGGGGCGTGTCTAGCAGGATAACGAAATCATCAGGCTGAACTTGCTCAGCTTGTTCGACAACATATAAGCCAGCATCTCTTAAATCCTGGGTAAGTGCTTCAGCCCGCGCAGCTTGTTCGGGCAGAAAGCTTAGATAACACCGAGGCGCTGCCCAGGTGCGGCGGTAGCTTTTTATCTTGGTCAATTGCACCTCATATGCGCTACGCAAACGGGCTACCGCTTCTTCGCGTTGCAACCACGGAGACGCGCCGGTGCCAATGGTTTGCGGCCTGTCATCAGGCAGGCCAGTTTTCGCGCCGCATTCTTCGCAATGCACAAACCGCTTACCTTCCCGTACGCGCTTGATGACTGTAGCGCGCTCCTGCCGATGACCTTGCGGGCAGGCGACGAACGGGAATCGCGTCACCTCTACGTCGTGCTGATAAAGGAACTGCTCGAACAATTCCTGAAACTGCGTGCGTCCACGCTGTGGCAAGCTGTCGCCGTAATATAGCACCACTTCTATCTCCCCTTCGCGGTCTTCGATCAGGCGGAAACCACAGATTTGGCCTTCGTCCATTTCGAATTGTGTCTGATTCTGCCACTGGTTAATGCGGGTAAACGAAGGCGTGTAACCAAGCAGGACCACCAACGAAGCGTACAGGTTTTCGACGCGGCCGCGTATTATGTAAGATATGTCGTCGGTGGCGGGCAGATCGTTTTGTAAAGGGCGCTTTTGTTTGATCAGGCCAGGGAAGATGAGCAGCGTTTCGTCGCCTAGCGTTTCTCGGAAGCAGACATTGTGCTCAAGGAAACGCAGGATGGCGGCTTCGAGCAAAACTTGATGTTCGGTAGACGGCAAGTCCGCGAGTTCATCGAATGGGTATTTGCCCTGCAACAGTTCAGTCTCGCTCACTGCGCCTAATTCGAGGGGGTGTTTGTCGGCCAATAGTACAATGGAAGAGGCTAGTGTGATGAGCAGATCAGCCGTAAGCAGAATGTGCTCGTTGCCTACTGAATTGTATAAGATAGCAACGTAGCCGTGCGTTTCCAGATGGCCCACCGCCGTCATCATCTCGGCGTTGGTGAAGCGCCAGTCTTGATCGGTTGCCTGCAATTGTTCGCGCAAGGCGAAAGGGCTGATCAGCACTCCTTGACGGTTGGGTTTTTCTTTCAGTGCCAGCACATAATCCTTGATGCGCTTGAAGGTGATGCTGGTTACCGTCGTCGTCATCTCGTCCCACGGAATCTGCGCCTTGAGAGTTTCCAGTAATGCGTCCAGCCCTTCGCCTGCCTTGGCGCTGGTACTGATGTAGCCGCCACGTATACCGTAGCGCCGGCAGAATTGATCAAGCTCTTGCTGCGAAAGAGTAGGCGCCCCGCGGTCTGTACGCGCACCAACTAGTACTGCTGATGGTAGTTGTCCTTTGCCCTTAAGCTGTTGCAACCAAAACTGCACCCCCTTGAGCGGATCTTGCCGATTACTGGGGTCGAACAGTACCAGCGCGGCGGCGACGTTTTCCAGAAAGATCGAGTGGATTTGCCGATAAACATGCTGACCCGCTAAATCCCACAGCACGGCTTCGCACTCGGTGCCATCTTTGCGCTTCAGGCCAAGTTGCGGGATGGCCCAGAACTGCTGCCCGTGTGTAGAGGAATGCTCTTTGAATTCGCCATGCGCCAGCCGCCAGCCCAGCCCGGTCTTGCCGACGCCGGAATCGCCCACTAGCACGAGCTTGGCAGTGGTGTAATGGACGTTTTCTTGCGCCTGACCTAGCAGGATCGCTTCGTCCAACTCCCAGATACGGATGATGGTGTCTTGTTCCCCCAGTGTTGCTAGCATGGGTAGATAAGGATGAAAAGCGAGGCTTGGTAGCCAATACCCAGATGCTGGTTCCTCCAATACAGCTACACATGCCCAAGTGTCGCAGCGCCACAGACGGACAGTATTATCATTCCTACCTCCCTTGGAAGCCAACCAGCGACCATCGTTAGAAAAGAAGACACATTTCACTATCCCTGAATGCCCCTCCAGTACCTGCAATACCTTGCCGCTACCAGCATCCCACATGCGGATGGTCTTATCAGCCGAAGCAGAGGCTAGGCGTTGACCATCCGGTGACCACTCCAGGCTTTTAACCGAATTGGTATCTCCTCCTAACGCCTGCAAAGGCTTGCCCTTCGCGGTTTCCCACAGGAGAATAGTCGTATCATTCAAAGCTGAGGCCACGCGCTGACCATCTGGCGACCAAGCTACGCTTTTGACCGAGCTAGTGTTTCCTTCTAACATTTGCAACTGCTTACCGCTTCCAGCGTCCCACAAGCGAATGGACTTATCGGCCGAGGCCGAGGCGAGACGTTGACCATCTGGTGACCACGCCACACTAGTGACCCTATCATTATGCCCTTCCAGTGTTTGCAAATGTTTACCGGTAGCCATCTCCCAAAGGTGAATGGTTCTGTCATCGGAAGCCGAAGCGAGGCGATGACCATTTGGAGACCACGCTACGCTCATAACCGAAGAAGCATGACCCTGCAAAGTACACACACTCTCTCCGCTCCTCACATCCCAGATCCGAATGGTGCTATCCTCCGAAGGGGAGGCGAGATAGTCACCATCCGGTGACCAAGCGATACGACCTATCCAGCCCATTTGCCCGCGCAGGACATGGCGCAGGGTGAAGCCGGGCACAGGAGAGCCGCCAATTTCAGAAAAGGTCTTGGGTGGTGAAGCCGGTTGTGGCTGTTTCAGTTTTCGTTTGTTCATACACGCTGCTACTGAGAAGAATGCTTGGCTCTTGTGGCTACGAAAATCTTACCGGTTTTTGGACGGTCGGAGAATAGCACAAGGAAGAAGATCAGGGCGATAGCTTTTGTCCGTGCAAGCGTATCTTGCGAAAACGGGATTCTATTGTCCCGGAAGCGCACACCCACCTTGATCGCCCGCCTTAACTATCCAATAGATGCAACAAGTTACCGTCAGAATCAGGATGGCACGCCAGTTGGATAAACCCCTTGTTCATCCAAAATTGTTTCGTTCATTTTAGGAGAGCTTGATGATGCAAACACTCTGGCAAGACTTGCGCTATGGCGCGCGAATGTTGTGGAAAAGTCCTGGCTTCACGCTGATTGCGTTGCTGACTTTGGCGCTGGGCGTTGGCGCAAACACGGCCATTTTCAGTGTAATCAATGCCGTGTTGTTGCGTCCGCTGCCGTACGAAGAATCCGACCGATTGGTGTTGTACAACGAACGCAGCCCGCAAATGGATGGCATGTCTATTTCCTGGCCGAATTACACAGACTGGCGCGCGCAGCAGCGTGTCTTTGAAGAAATGGGCGTGTACAACCGTGGCGATTACAACCTGACGGGAGCGGGCAATCCGGAACGCATTCGCACCGGGCAGGTGACCGCCAGTCTGTTTACGACTTTGCGAGCAAAAGCCGCGCAAGGCCGCGTATTCACCGCCGAAGAAGACAAACCGGGCGGGCCACTGGTGACAGTGTTAAGTCATGGATTGTGGCAACGCCGCTTTGGCGCTGATCCGGATCTGGTCGGCAAAACGCTCAGCTTCAACGACAAAGCCTACACGGTGATTGGTATCATGCCGCAAGGCTTCGGCTTCCCCACCCGGGTCGAAATGTGGGTTCCGGTTGGCCAGCTTTCAGATCAGCCGAACTGGAAACAGCGCGGAAATCATCCAGGTTTGTACGGCGTGGCGCGGCTGAAACCTGGAACGACGGTTGAACAGGCGCGCGCCGAAATGGACAACATCGCCGCCGGATTGGAAAAGCTGTATCCGAACAGCAATCAGGACAACCGGTTGCGCATCATGCCCTTGCTGGAAAATTATGTTCGCGAAGTCCGCCGAGGGCTATGGGTGTTGTTTGGCGCGGTTGGATTCGTGCTGTTGATTGCCTGCGCAAACATCGCCAATTTGTTGTTGGCGCGGTCAACAACGCGGCAAAAAGAACTTGCCGTGCGCGCTGCTTTGGGCGCTGGGCGTTGGCGAATCGTTCGGCAGTTATTGACCGAAAGCCTGCTGCTGGCCGTGATTGGCGGAACGTTGGGATTGATGCTGGCGAAATGGGGCGTTGATTTGATCCTGAAAACGAATCCGGATGCGATTCCGCGTGCGCAGGAAATCGGCTTGGACAATCGCGTCTTCTTTTTCACGCTGGCTATTTCAGTCGTGACCGGATTGATCTTTGGCTTGATACCCGCCTGGCACGCCAGCAAAGTAGACGTGCATGAAACCTTGAAAGATGCTGGGCGAGGCAACAGCGGCAGACGCCAATGGTTGCGCGGCAGTCTGGTAGTGACGGAAGTCGCTGCGGCGCTGGTGTTGCTGGTCGGCGCAGGATTGCTGATCCGTAGTTTTTATCAGTTACATCAGGTCAATCCAGGCTTTTCTTACGACAAATTGTGGAGCGCCAACATCTCGCTGCCGGAAAAGAAATACACTCCGCCACAGCGCATAGAGTTCTGGCGGCAACTGACGGATCGGTTGCGCACGATGCCCGGCGTTGAAGTTGCAGCCGTGGCTTCAGGGTTGCCGCTTGGCAATAACGGTTGGCAGACTTCCTTTACTGTCGAAGGCCGTCCCGCGCCGAAGCCCGGCCAGATGCCGTTGATGGAAGCCTGTCTGGTAAGCCCGGATTACTTTCGCGCGATGGGTATTCCGCTTCGCGGCGGGCGCTACTTCAACGAACAGGATATTCATCGCCCCTCTGCGCAGCCTGCGCCGGAAGACATGGGCGAAGAAGGTAAATACTACGCCAGTTTGAACGCCATCATTGTTGACGAAGAATTTGCTCGGCGGCATTGGCCGAATGAAGACGCAGTCGGCAAACACATCCGTTTGGGCGGCAGCGATTCAAAAGCGCCGCTGGCAACCGTGGTGGGTGTTGTCGGGCGCGTGAAGATGGAAAGCCTGAGCGGCGGCACTGATTACGTTCAAGGATATTTTCCCAGTATGCAGCTTCCGTTTGATGGCATGACGGTTGTCGTCAAAAGCAATATCGAACCAACCAGCTTGACCGCCGCCGTCACCAGTCAGGTTACCGCGCTTGATCCCAGCCAGCCAATTTACAACATCCGCACGATGGAACAGATTCGTGATGAGTCCGTCGCGACCGAAAAACTGAACCTGATGCTGTTGATTCTGTTTGCATCAGTCGCGCTGGTGCTGGCTTTGGTCGGCATTTATGGCGTGATGTCGTACGCCGTCACGCAACGCACACACGAAATCGGCATTCGCGTGGCGCTTGGCGCGCAAACTTCTGATGTGTTGCGGCTGGTGGTCGGGCAGGGAATGGTGCTGGCTGGCGTCGGCGTGGTCATCGGTTTGGCATTGGCCTACGGGTTGACGCGTCTGATGAACACCTTGCTGTTTGGCGTCAGCGCCACTGATCCTGTGACCTTTGCTGCCGTAGCTGGGGCGCTGGCGCTGGTGGCATTGATCGCCTGTTACATCCCCGCGCGCAGAGCGGCCAAGGTTGATCCTGTAGTAGCGCTCAGAAGCGAGTAGAGGTGCCAGGTTTTAGGTGATAGGTTGCAGGTCGTAGCTGTTGGATGCTTTTGTAATTCCCGCTCTAAGCTACTCCCTGAAAGCTATCACCTGCTACCTAGATCAGATTTCAATTGTTTGTATTGGATCAACCACGGGGAGCACGGGGCACACGGGGAAGAAAAATCTAAAGTCCTTGATAAATCCTCGTGATCCCAGTGTTACCCGTGGTTCTTCTTCCCGTAAAAGTAACTGCAACCCGATCTAACATCTGAAATCTGCGAAGATTGTATGCAAACTCTTTTGCAGGATTCGGCACGCTGTCCTATCCGGATTTCGTAGATTACAGAACGCAGAATCAAGGATCGCTGCCACTTTTCACTTCAGCAAATTTCTCCATTCCTTCAGCGCGAAAAAAATTATCACAGCACCTAAGCCAAAGTAGCTCTCCTGCCGGAACAGAAAAAAGCTTGGAAGAAAATGCGGGGTTCCTCCGTCAAAAGGTTGTATGGGAAATCAGTCCATGTTCCCATTAACCTGATGTGCTGTTGAGGCGATAAAAGGAGCGCTTGTGGAAACTTTGTTGCAAGACCTGCGTTACGGCGCGCGAATGTTGCGGAAGCAGCCGGGCTTCACGCTTGTTGCTGTTCTGACGCTCGGTCTGGGGATTGGCGCAAACACGGCAATTTTCAGCATCATTAACGGCGTGCTGCTGAAACCCTTGCCGTACGCCGAGCCGGAAAGACTGGTGATGTTGTGGGAACGCAAGCTGCCGGATGCGACAAGCCGCGGGTTTGAGCAGGAAATGATTTCGCCGCCAAATTTTGCCGACTGGCAGGCGCAGCAACAGAGCTTTTCTCATCTCACGTTCTGGACAGGGGACAGCGAATTCAATCTGGTCAATAACGACGGGAGCGAAAAGGTCAGAGGCAGTTATGTGGCTGCCTCTCTGTTTTCCACCCTGGGTGTGCAGCCGTTCAAAGGCCGCGTGTTGTTGCCTGATGAAGACCAGAAAGAAGGCAATCGCGCGGCAGTTATCGGATACGATTTGTGGCAGCGGCGATTTGGCGGCAATGAAAGTGCTTTGGGGCAAACCGTAACGCTGGATACGTATGGGCGGCGCACCTATACGATTGTGGGTGTGATGCCGCCCGTTTTTCAGTTTCCGGGCAAAACGGAAATCTGGCTGCCAGCGGGCTGGAATGGCTTGCCACAGGATCGGCGCAGTGGGCATTGGTTGTCGGTGCTGGCACGACTGAAAGACGGCGTGAAGCTGGAGCAGGCGCAAACGGAAATGAATCTGATCCAGGGACGTCTTGGACAGCAATACGCACACCTCAACGTAGGCTCGCAGGTCGTCATCGTTCCGCTGCTGGAGCAAACCGTTGGCCGCAATTTGCAGAGGGCATTGTGGGTATTGTGGGCGGTGATCGCCGCCGTTTTATTGATTGCCTGTGCCAATGTGGCGAATCTGACGCTGGCGCGGGCCGCAGCCAGGCAAAAGGAAATTGTGATTCGGCTGGCCTTGGGGGCTTCCCGCTGGCAGGTCGTCCGGCAATTGCTCACCGAAAATTTTCTGCTGGCGATCGCAGGCGGAATCGTTGGCTGTCTGCTGGCGTGGTGGGGCTTGGAGTTATTGATCGCAACCAGTTCCGCGCAAGTGCCTCGCCTGCAAACTGTGCGATTGGATGCGTGGGCGCTCGGTTTTACGCTGCTCGTTTCCTTGCTGACCAGTTTGCTTTGCGGACTTGCGCCAGCATGGCAAACAACCCGACCCGATTTGAATCAGGCGCTGAAAGAAGATGGCAAGGCAGCGACGGCAGGCGTGGCGCGCAATCGGTTGCGGAGCGCGCTGGTCGTGGCTGAAGTTGCGTTATCTCTGACGCTGTTGATTGGCGCGGGATTGATGCTCAATAGCTTTGTGCGGCTGGTGACAATCAATCGAGGCTTTCAAACCGACCGCCTGCTCGTCGCGAAACTGGATTTTTCCATCACAGGGTTTACCTCCTGGATTCAACCAACCACAACACGTCCACAAGTCGCTTTGCAGGAATTGCTACAACGATTGCGCGCGCAACCGGGCCTACAATCTGTTGCTGCTGCCAGCGCCTTGTCGCGCGGCACGAATGCGCCGCGCCAACGCATCCTGTTTGAACAGCCGACCAGAGACGCAGATTCATCCGTTGCAAACTTTTCCGGCGTTACACCGGATTACTTTCGCACGTTGGGCATTCCGTTGCGGCAAGGGCGCGATTTCACCGAGCTGGATATTTTTGAAGCGCCTGCCGTCATGATCGTCAACGAAACCTTTGCGCGTCGTCACTTTGGAAATGAAAACCCGATTGGCAAGCACTTGGCCATGGAAGGCCGCACACCCGGACAACCCGCCAGTCATAACCCGCGCGCCGCTTCTCCCTGGGGCGAAATCGTTGGAGTGATTGCCGACACGCGCAAGCTGAATCTAGCCGCAGACACCGTGCCGGAAATTTATGTTCCGTACTGGCAATGGCCCATGCAGACACCGGAATTGCTGGTGCGCGCCGATGCTTCAACACTAAGCATAGCCGCCACCGTCAGGAATGAAATCAAGGCGTTGAACAAAGGATTGCCGACGCCAAATTTGCAGACCATGAATGAATTGCTGGCGGACGTCGTGGCTGAACCTCGTTTTTACACAATGCTGCTGAGCCTGTTCGGCGCGGTCGCGTTGCTGCTGTCAGCCGTGGGAATTTACAGCGTAATTTCCTATGCCGTGACGCAGCGCACACAGGAATTCGGGATTCGCATGGCTTTGGGCGCGCGCAGCCTGGATGTATTGCGGCTGGTAATAGGGCAGGGAATGCGATTGGTTCTGCTGGGTGTCGCGCTAGGGCTGGCGGCGACCTTGGGGGTGACGCGCATCATGCAAAGTCTGCTGTTTGGAGTCAGCGCAACTGATCCGCTGACTTTCATTTTGATCTCACTTTTGCTGGTTGGCATTGCCTTGCTGGCCTGCTGGGTTCCGGCGCGGCGAGCAACGAAAGTTGATCCAATGTCCGCCCTTCGCCACGAATGAAACGCTCAATGTGATGGTCAGCAAATTCGTGGCAGTTGCTCACCCACCAGCATATCCACGATGCGCGTGCCGCCAAAGCCTGTGACCATCGAAACGATTCCTTTCGGCTCCGGCTTCACTTCGCCAATGATACAGGCGTCGCGGCCATAAGGATTGGCGTGCATTCGTTCAACCATCGGTTCGGCGATTTCGGCGGAAACGATGGTGATCAGTTTTCCTTCGTTGGCGACGTAAAGCGGGTCCAGC
>CAZXHW010000094.1:0-14314 GCA_964639915.1 uncultured Heliomicrobium sp. | reverse complement strand
GCCAAGTCGCCACGATCCGCTCAGCAAGCCTTCGACAATCCATAGCGCCGTAAACACAAAGATTGCGCATTCGAATATGGATTCCCACCACGCCTCGACCGACCCGTAAGGAATGGCCAGAACCATCATTAGCGCGAGCAGTCCGAAAAAGATCACCCGATCAAGCAATAGCGCCAAGGGTTGCGTGAAAGTGCCCATCTTCGGACTGGCCAATTCAATTGCTGTTTCCGGCGATTGTCTGATCCTTGCAGCAGCTTGCATCTAAATATCCTCTCGATTCAAAAAACCACGGGGTTGCCTATAACGTTGCCGTGACCGGAGCCATAGGCTTTTCTGCGCCTGCGTAATGAAGTCGTGGCGAGGCTTTGAAGTGAGACAGGATACGCCGGGCAACAACGGAAACGGCAAAATCTTGTTCCAGCAGTTGCCGCGCATTCGATCCTATCTTTTGCCGTAACGCGGCATCTTTGGCCAGGCTCAATGCATTAGCCAGCAAAACACTATCCTCGCCATTCAGGCTGCAGAGCCCTGCTTCACTTCTTTCCAGCATTGTTTTCAGATCATTGCCGGGATTGACGCTGCAAAGCATCGGCTTGGAAAAATACATATAGCCCAGAAGTTTTCCCGGGAAGTTTTGGGTTTGCAGCCGCTTATCCAAAGAAATCAGCCCGATATCGAATTCGGAAAGCATGGCCAGATATTCTTGCTGGCCGACCGGTGGAAGGATGCTGATATTCGTCAGTTCTTTTTCCACGATCAGAGCCTTTAATCGCTCAACTTCACTGCCGTCCCCGACTAAAAGGAATTGAATTTCTGTGTGAGCCATTAGCCTGTCAGCCAAACGGACGATGTTATCAATGTCCTGGGCCACGCCGATATTTCCGCCATAAAAGAAAACGACTTTATCTTGCAGTCCCAATTTTTCTCGATAGTTGGCGGGAACGAATTCCTGGTCGTTCAGCGTTGTCCAGTTGTGGATCACTTCCAGGTCATAGCGCTTGTTCGGCAGATTGGTTGTAAAGTAGTCAAGGTTAGCCTGAGACTGAACCCCGATGATGTCCGCCGCGGCGTATTGTTCCAACTCCTTCATCCGAAAGTATTTATATGCCAGCCCTTTTTTCATTACCCCCGCATCAACTGCCCATTGCGGAAAGATGTCGCGCAAAATCAGATAGGACGGACACTTCCACAAAGACTTCAGCTTTCGCACCAACTCGCCAAAGAAAATGCTCGGTGAATAAAAGAGAATCAGGTCACAGGGATGATTGCGAAAGAAATCTTTTCCCTTGCGCCACATCGTTGCTGAAAGCTGAGCTTCGCGAATGGCGCGCGACAGTCTGGACACCCCTTTGAGCTTGCCAGTTTTGATGCGTGCTACCGTCAATTCGCTTTCGGTGGACAATTCCAGATCATTGTCATTCAAACAGTTTGGAGTAATGACAGTGACACTGTGACCCTGTTTGTGCAGTTCGATTCCCAAGTCATGCACCAGCTTGGCGCTGGCCGTCGAATGAGGGTAATAACAATCTACAATGATTGAAATACGCATAAAACACCTTTCGTATAACTAAGATTGCTGATTCTGTGGGGTTGGTTAAATCGTTGTGAGTTCGGTTGAAACCAGAGCGAGCTGCGTTCCATCACATTGCTCGTTCTTGCCAGCCACGTTCCGCCAAATCAGGGACGCGGAACCCCAGCAAAATACGACACACCGTCGCCGCTACATTTTCCGCCAGGTATTCTGCCGGGGGGCACCAACCGCGCCGTTCGCTGGTCACCAATTCGACCAGCTTCAGGATTCTGGCCGGATCACAACCCGCCAGAACATTTGATCCGCATTCGATGGTTTCCGGCCGTTCGGTCACATCGCGGATCGTGACGTTTGGCGTACCAAAAATGCACGCTTCTTCCTGAACCGTTCCGCTGTCGGAAATGACGCAGAACGCGGCTTGCTCCAGGCGGATAAAATCAAAAAAGCCGAGCGGTTCCATAAACCGCAATCCGGCATAGTGGATGTTGACCCCGAAGCTTTCGACCTTGGCCCGCGTGCGCGGATGAAACGAACAAATGACTGGAAAACCGTGTCGTTCGTGTAGATACGCCAGGGCTTCAACCAGATTGCGCAACCGCTCTTCCACGTCCACGTTTTCTGCCCGGTGCATCGTCACCAAAATGAATTTACGCGGTTGCACTCCCAGGTTTGCCAGCACAGTGCTGCTTTCAATACGGTCTGCGTAATGTTCAATCACTTCTTTGATCGGATTGCCGGTGACATAAATCCTGTCGCCGGCAATCCCTTCACGAAGCAGGTTTTCCCGGCTGCGATTGGTGTAAGGCATCAGCACGCTGCTGGAATGGTCAATCACACGGCGATTGACCTCTTCGGGAACGCGGTCGTCAAAGCAGCGATTTCCCGCTTCCATGTGGTACACGGGAATCCCCAGTCGCCTGGCAACCATCGCCGTCAATCCACTGTTCGTATCGCCAAGGATCAGCAATCGGTCTGGACGATGCTTCAGGAACAGCGACTCGCTTTTGGCCAGGATCTCCCCTACCTGACCGGCAAAGCCGCTGCCCTGAATGTTCATATACTCGTCAGGAGTTCTGATTCCCATCTCCCGGAAAAACAGCCCGTTCAACCGGTCGTCGTAATTCTGGCCTGTATGAACCAGGACGTGTTCGGCCCGCTGATCCAGCATTTTGATCACCAGGCTGAGCCGAATGATCTCCGGCCGGGTGCCAAGAATGGTCATGATTTTCATCGCAACATCTCCGCCATTTCGTGCTCTTTTTCCAGAGCCTGGTCTTCAAACATCAAACCGCGATCTTTCAAAAGCTTGGCGGTTTCTTCCAGCGTCATCACCGTATCGGCGGAGCTGTACTCTTTATCGAGCACGCCAGAACCGCGCCAATCGCCGCAAACTTCCGGCAGCAGTGGCAAAATGGCGAACCATTTGCCGCGCGCCACCGTGCGATAGGCTTCTTCCTGGCTAACCATAATTTCGTGGATCTTCTCGCCCGGACGAATGCCGATGAATTTGACGTCAATCTTGCGTCTGCCGATCAAAGCCTGCGCAATGTCCGTTACCAAAGCCGATGGCGCTCTGGGCACGTACGTTTCGCCGGGCAATCCGGTGGTGATGGCTGCAAAGACCGTGTCCACCGCGTCATCCAGACTGAGCAGGAAGCGCGTCATTTCCGCCGTTGTAATGGTGATTGGTCCGCCGCCACGAATCTGATCGTGGAACAACGGCACGACCGAACCGCGCGAAGCCAGAACGTTTCCATATCGAGCGCACAAAAAACGTGTCTGCGGACAGCGAATGTTCCCTTGAATGAAAACTCGCTCTTGCAGCGCCTTGGTCATTCCCATCGCGTTGATCGGCTTGCAGGCTTTGTCCGTGGAAATTCCGACCACTGTGTCCACCTGCAAATTGAATTGCTCAATGGCTCTGACGATGTTTTCCGCGCCCAGTACGTTTGTTCGCACAGCTTCGTAAGGGAAATATTCGCAAGTCGGCACTTGTTTCAGCGCCGCTGCGTTGAACACAACATCGGCATCGCGCAGCACGCTTGCAACGCTGTGAAAGTCACGAACATCGCCGATGCGGAAATCGAGTTTGCGCTGGAAATTCCGGTAAATGATTTCGTCCGTGGCAGCCGACTTAAGCTGATATTCCATTCGCATGAAATGCTGCTTGGCTTCGTCACGAGAAAAGACGATGACTTTTTCTGGCTCTCCCATTTCGCCGCTCAGCAGTCGGCGGACCATTACTTTTCCCAAAGAGCCGGTTCCACCGGTTATCAATACACGTTTGCCTTGTAGATATTTCACTTTTAATTCCTCCAGTAGTCGTATGGGGTAGTATCGCTGGCGAGTTGAGCGGCCAGTTTTGGCCAGGGGGGACAAACATAACCTGTCACCCGACGGAACAAGTCGCCTACCATGCTCCGATCGCAATGAAAGGTTTCATCCGGCACGATTTCCACATCCAGCTTGTAAGCTTCACGCAACAAACAGAGCAGGTCGTACTTCGAGATGGTTTGACTGGTAACTTGATAAAGCCCCGTAAGTTTGGGGTGGCACTGAATGACGTCGCCGATCACTTCGGCCAAATGATTGGTCGTAACACCTGAATAAAGTGCATTCCTGAAGCCTGAGACTTGTTTTCGTTGCTGGCTCAGAAACCATTCCAGCAGCGAGCTGCGATTGAACAGCTCTCTGCCAATGATGGATGTTCGCAATGTGACAGCATTGTTGGCTGTGACTTCACCTAAATACTTGCTCTTACCATAAAGATCTTCAGCATCTGACAGACTGTCTTCCCTGTAATTGCCATTGCCTTTGCCGCTGAAGACGCAATCCGTACTGATGTGAACCAGCCTGCCGCCCCACGAAGCGCATTGCTCTGCCAGCCAGGGAGGCAATAAAGAATTGACCGTAATGCTTGGCAGCGAAGCCTTGGATTCCGAACGCTGCTTGATAATGCCGACGCAATTCACGATTACTTCCGGGCGAATTTCTGTCAGTGCCTTTGCGACGGAGTTCAGGTCTTCTGCATTGACGCCCTCAATCACAGTGTCAGCTTGAAGAAGCGGAATTTTTGCAATCTGTTCGTTCTGCTTGCTTTGCCGGATTGTGCAGTAGGTTTCCGGGAATCGTTCTTTGAGCGCTTGATACACTTTATGGCCAAGCATTCCCGTCCCGCCGAGTACGAGTACTTTCATAATTCACCAAATTTGCGTCTTGAAATTAGTTGTGGCTTTGCAGCGCTGTGTGAGCCAGCGTTGTGCTGCTTGCCTTGTCACCGACTGTTTGGGCCACTTCTGCCAGATATGTGAAGGTTTCTCTGGCGCAGCGCTCCCAGGAATAGAGCAGAGCTTGTTTATGGGCCTGACCGGCACAATGTTCACGAAGTTGAGGATCGCCAATCAGTGCTTGCAATGCTTCGGCAATATCTTCAGGCTTTTCAGGATCAAAATAGGTTCCGGCGTCCAACAGCACTTCAGGCATTGGGCCTTTATCCGAACAGGCAATCGGCAATCCGGCAGCCATGGCTTCCAGCAGAATGTTGGGCAGATTTTCGCAACTGGAAGCGAAAACAAACGCATTGGCGCGATGGTAATAACCAGGCAATTCTGAATACGGCACATGATCCAGGTAATGGATAAAGTTTCCTTCCGGGTCTTCGCGCAACATCGCTTTGATCAAACGTTTGCTGGAAGCCGGACACTCCGGCCCGCCAATTAAATCCAAAGCCACGGGCAAACCGCGTCTTCTGAGTTGGGCAACTGCCTCAACCACGTTCCAGTGGTGTTTGTAAGGCTCCACTTTGGATACATACAGAAACCGGAACGGTTCGTTTGCACTGTAATCGGCGATTGACCGTTGCTTTCTGGGCGGCAAATAAAACTGGCGATTGACGCCGTGCGGGATAATCGGTTGATCGCCATCAAGCTTTGCCCTGCTGCTAACCACGGATCGAGCATAGTTCGTCAAAAAGATCATTCCATCTGCTTTGCGAAAGCTTCTGGATTGCGTCCACCCCAGTAACAGCATCTTCAGAAACATCCACGATGCGCCATAGCGGCGGCTTTCCTGGATTTCGAATGGCAACAGGTTATGGGACATCGTGGCGAACGGTTTGAACCCGCCGCCGTAACTTCCGCCGGGAACGAACAAAAAATCGCAATGCTGGCTGGCCAATTGCGGCAGCTTCGTCATCTGCCAGTAAGTCCGCATCGGCAGCGATTGATCCAGCAAGGATTCGTGAACGCATTTCAGCCAGGGCTTTTCCGGCAACGATTCAATCGTCTGCCGTCCAGCCCAAACCACAACCCGCGTAATGCCGTGTTTGTGGGGTTCGGCGGCGTTCAGCACTTCAAAGAGGTGAGTCAATCCACCGCCGGTTCGAATGTTGGAAGCATCTATGCCTAATCGCATGTCTAATTCCCGTTGTGTTCTGGCGTTGCGTACGTCAGGTCAAAATCGCCATCTATGTATTCCCAGATGTGACCGGGCCTGCTTAAAAACTCTTCTCCCGAAACTTCGTCGGTGTTGTAGGCATACCGAAGCTGCTTAAACACCGGCAACCACCATTTGATCGTTTGAGCCATCACCGGATCGCTGGTCACCGTCGAGATAATGTCTATGTGCTGTTCCAGCGCCCAGCGAATCACGCCCGCCAGGAAATCCGAGAGCCGGCCTGAATTAGCCGGATCAACTTGCAAAGTAAGCAAGTGAAGTCGTCGGCAACCGTTCTCTTCCACGATGCGAGCGATGGCGGAACAACTGCCGCCAGCTTTTGCCAGCGTTAATACAAAATGCTCTTCGACGTTTGGATGCTGGGAAATGCGCCAGTTCAAAAATTTTGCTGATCGAACAGTATGCAACGCCGCAGCCGATTGTTGTTCGTGAAAGTGCGCCAGTTGATCCGCCGTTGCAGGAGAAACAGAAAGCTTTTCTTTTGCCAACGCGCGTGCCCGCCAAACAATGCGCGTCGCCAGGCCAGCCATCGCAGCCAATGCTTTGTATCCCTGACTGCTTGCCGTACCTTCCTGAATTTTCGCCTTGATTTTCGGATGTTGCTCCGGATGGAGCAGCAGGCTTAACCCGGCGGTGTGCAACTGATCTTTCCATCCAAATTTGGAAATCAACCGCCATGACAATTCATTGGGAAACCCGATTCTCATCGGACACAGCGCCATTGCTTCAGTCAGCAAAAACGCGCCAAACGCCTTTCCACGAAATTTTGAAAGCACAGCAATGTCACACAGCCAGAATGCGGTGCGTTCGTCTTCTCCGCGCCGCAACGCCAGAGGAATTGCTCCGACATGCCCGGCGACTTCATCGCCTTTCATAACCACAATCGGCGTTTTTGCTTCTGCGAAATCATCTGTTCTGTACAGCCACCGCCAGTTACGTTTCAGAAAATTCGCTCTGGCCGGAAACATCTGTTCGTAAAATGCTTCGAGCGCCGGAACCGGAATATCCTTGCCAGCCACCACCTCTGTGCTTTGCGCCATACGGACAATGCGTGGCGACGACAGCAATTTTTTATGCGTCAATAGAACACTCATGACTCACCTCTTCTAATGCCACCGTCCCCTGTGGCGCCGTGGATTTGCTCCGACCATCCATCCGGCCATTGATTGCATTTTGCTGAAGCCAGCTTGCTGTTGGTCGTCAAAAAATAGCTGATGTGACTTAAAGGCCAATTGGCAGCGACGTAATCTCGCCGGATGCAAAGCCCATTCAAATTGGTTTCCGGCTTTTCTACGTGACAGCCTCGCTCCGCCGAAGCGCAGGACTCAAATCCCGCTTGGAAAACCGTGCTGGCGGCATCAGCCGTGATGCGGGAAAACCGGCCTTCGGGCCACGCAAAATGTTTGACGCTTCCCAATCTGCGCGTCAGGACTTCATACGAACCTGCGACTTCGTCACAAACCTGTTCCGGCGTGATTCTGGACAAAACGTGATGCGACATTGTGTGGCTGCCAATTTCATGCCCAGTTGCCAGCAAATGTTCCGCATCATCCCAGCTCAACAAATCGGTTGGCGGTAACGTCAATCTGCGAACGCAAAACTCTTTCAGCTTTTGGGGATCCGTTTCTTCCACCATTGAAGGACAGATGAAAAAACAACCTGATACGCCAAACTCATCCAGAATCCGCGCAGCGCTCAAACAGTTTTTCAGTCCATCATCGAAGCTGATGCAGACGTAAGGCCGGTCAATTTCTCCGCTCCACAATTTTTCGATTGCTTCGGAATACCCAATCAACGTGTGACGACGGGCCAGATACTGAAGCACGCGGCGAAACCCAGCTTCTTCATCTTCGAAAATGTGGTGCATGTAAATGAACTGAATTCTGTTCCTGTCCAGAAACGAGGTTTGCCCGCTCAGTTTGTAAACGCCTGCCAAAGAACTGAGCGCCACGTGCCGGACAAACCGCCGCGCGCTGTGTTCAGCTTCTGCGCCATAAGGTGATGCGTATTCCTTGATTTCCACGATTCCCTGCTCCTCTTAACTCAACTCGACCATTGCCCGGCCCAATTCTGCTTGATCCATCAAAAGCGATTCGTAGGTTTGCTCCCAGCGTCTGGTGACGACGCGGACATCAAAACGGTCCAAAACTCTCTGCAAACCTTGTTGTCCCATTTGTTCGCGCAGCTCATCGTCTTCTACCAGTTGGCAAATCCTTGCGGCCATCGCATTTGCGTCTCCGGCAGGAACCAAAAAACCAACTTCTTCATTCGCTACCACTTCAGGCACGCCGCCAACTGCTGTCGCCACAATTGGTTTTCCCATCGCCATCGCTTCGACCAAAGTTCTGCCGAAGGTTTCGATATGCGAAGAACTGACCAGCAAATCGAAGCCGCCAAGAATCGGTGACAAGTCTTCGACGGGTTCGCGGAAGACAATCAATTCCGTCAGGTTCAATTGCTGAATCAGGCCTTCGATAAAACGAAAGTATTCAAAGTCGCTTTCCAAAAAGCCTTGCTGTCCGACGATGTGAAATCGAACGTGCGGATGTTTATCGGCGACGATCCGCGCAGCCTGAAGGAAAAGCTCAAAGTTTTTGATCGGCACCAGGCGACCCACAATTCCGACTCGAAATGTCCCTTCAGGTTCGGCAATCGTCAAAGAATCTTTCGCTTGCGGTCTGAGGTGAAAATCCGTGCCACAAGGAAAAACCGCAGACATCGCGAGGTCCAAACCTTCTTCAAGCAACTGCTCCCGGCGGATTCCCGTCACTGCCGCGACGACAGAGGCGCGCTTGAAGCACCATTTCATAATGACGCGGAAATAATAGGGATACAGATTGAAGCCTGAATCCAGCCAGATGACTTTCAGGTCTGGCTGAACAAGCTTGGCCAAGCTGGCTGCAAAAAAAAGCATCCCATCAAACGCATGCACCACCCGCACCCCTTCTTTTTGCGCCAGCCTGATAATTTCACGTGTCACAGCCAGCAGGTCGCGGATCGTTCCGAACGGTTGGCCAGTGCTGTAGCGCAGATATTCTCCTTTGCCTACCGTCCGCATACGGATGTCATGCTTTGCCAACAGCTTGGGCAGTTCACCGCCCGGGGAGCAAATGACAATCGGTTCAAACTTTTCCCGGTCAATGTGTTTGGCAATGTCCAGCAGTGTGTGTTGTACCCCGCCGAAAGCACCTGTGTGTTGGCAGGAAAGAATTATCGGTGTTGCCATATCAATGATTTTCCCTTTGGAAAATTGCTTTACGAAGCTTGTTAGGCCGCAGCAGCGTTCAGTTTGGTTTGACGGTTGTCTGTCACTTCTGCTTTGCAGAGCTTGGCGACAAAACACACCACGCCAGCAGCCAGCCAGTAAACTGAAGTCGCAGGAACGGACTCCATAAAATCAACAAACATAAAAATGGTTAGCAAAGAGGCGAAACTGGCCGTTGCCCAAATCATCACATCGCGCAACCACGGATCGCGCACAACTTTGATGATTTTGCTGGCCAGCGTCAGCACGGAGATGACAAACGCCAGAAAAGCTGCCAGCAACAGGAATCCGCCCTGAACCATAAATTTCAGGTAGTTGTTGTCTGTTACAGAAAGGATGTTTTCGGCGCTGAACCCGCCCGAAGCGTCGAACATTGTGTTCGGGTCGTACTGCAAATTGCCGTAAGAATCAGTTTCTGCTTTTGATTCAAACAGGTGCGCGCCACCGACAGTTCCCAATCCCATTCCCATCGGATTGGCTAGAACGTGCTGAAACACTGCCGGCCAGTAGCTCAACCGAATCAGAAACGATTCGTTGCTGGTTGCGGCTTCTTGCAGCGAAGACGAAAGGAAGAAATTCTTGGCCTGTACAGCAATGAGCAACAAAACGATCATTGTCACCGCAAGCAGTACCGCTCTTACCTTGTCTTTCAAATAAATGGCAACGAACCCGCCAATTGCCATCGCCAACCAGGTCGTCCGGCTAAACGTCAGCAGCAAACAGCCAGGAATCACTGCCAGCATTGCCCAACGGAAAAACCAGATGGATTTCTTTGATGGCCATAGTTTGACCTGGAAAAACAGCAGGAACAGCGGAATCAGATACCCACCAAAATCCGGACGGCTGGCGAATGTTGAAACCACACCGAATTCATCGAAGCGGCCCATCCGCTGCATCACGCTGCCGCCAGCATTTCGGAACGGAACATCAAACAGCGTAAAGTACTGAACTACGCCGTAAATCACTGTGATCGTTCCGATAACCGCAACGACCCGCAACAGTTTGCGAAGCTCTTCCGGTGTTTCGATCAGGTTTGCGGCCAGAACAATGATGAACGGATAAATCGTCATGCAGCGAAGTTGCAAAACCGCCCGCAACGGGTCTGGTGAAAACGGAATCAACGACACCCCAACGGCGATGAACGCCAGCAGGAAGTAAATGACGTAATTGACATACAGTCCTCGTCGAAAATTCCGAAAGAGAAATGATGAAATGAGAAGAACCATCAAGGCGTCTTTGCAGACAGCGATGGCCGGAATCATCCCCGCGAATACATCGTTTAGCAGAGACTGAAAAGGAAGATAGGCGAACGCCAGCAGCAGAACCTCACGCGGATTGAGAGCCAGCAATGTTGCCAGCACGCACAAACCGGCAAGCAGAACCAACGGGATCCAGTAACTTTCGATGACCAAAAAGGTCAAAAAAAGAGGCAGGGTCACTCCGGCAAGGAGCAAGAAAATTTGCCCTTTTGCCTGCGCGTCTATGCTGTTTTTGAAAGTGAGTGCCCCTGCCATGTCAATGTCTCGTTGTCCTTTCTTCCGTTCGTTGTTCAAACTACAGGAGGTAAATCTTCCAACCGCCATAATCCGAGACTCTTGTCCGGATATTTGCCGCCATCTTCGGTGCAATGCTCATTGATCAACCTTAGTGGCGGTGGCAGGTTAAATGGGGCGCGCTCGAAATTGATCGGCCTCCATCCACCGGTCAGGATGTCTTCGTTTCTGGGTGTTTCCGCGAATGTCGTCATCAACAAATACTTCGAACCGCTGGCTTTGAAGTTGGCCAATGCCGTCTGGGCATCGCCATTCGACAGATGGACAAGCGCGTCTCGTGAAAAAATCAGGTCTACGCAGGGCAAAGTGTCTTTGGTGACGTCCCGGCACATAAACCGGCGGTTTTGGTTGGCGTGATCGCGTGTATGGCGTTCGACCAATTCCCGGACGATGTCCACGCCAATGTAGGTTTTGACGCCCAGTTCCACCCGGCGCATCCAGTAAAAATCGCCACACGGCGCGTCCAGCATGGTTTGGATTTCAAGCTCTTTGATCAGCGCAGGAATTTCGCGCGAAATCACGGCGGTTTGAACAAGATCAGACCCCGGTCCGGAAATCATTTCCTGATCGCGTTTCGGCTCGAAATAAAGTTCCGTGAAGATAGATTTGATCGGGCGGTTTCTGTACCGAATTCCGCGAATTGCCTGCAGCAACTTTGGCGAAGTGCGAGCTTTGACAAAGTCTATGACGGTGTTCTCTGAGTTCATAATTTGCCCCTTTGTTTTATTTGATGGTTGAAAAACCTGTTGCTAAAAACCCTGCCGCGAACTTGCTTAATCGCTGGCGTTCGCTGCTGTCTAAAATCCAAAACCATTCCGCGACAACTAAACAAACCAGCAAATTCGCGCTGGCAAGGTAGGCGGTTGCTCCGTGAAGTTTGAAAAAGATGATCGCGGCCAACCCAAAGCTGATTCCTGTCAGCGTCAAGAGCCGGGCGACCTTTTCGAACCGCACCTTCAGCCTGATACTGGCGTATGTGCATACGCCGATTAGATACAGCGCATAAGTCGCGGCAAAAATCGTTGCGCATCCAGCGGCTCCCCAGCGCGGAATGCAGATCAATCCCGCGACGACAAAAATCACAGACCAGCCAGCCGTGATTCCCAGGTTGTGCCACATCCGTCCGGAAGCGGTGATTGCTGTATTCACCAACCCGACCAGCAGCATCAACAACGCCGTCAAACTGAGCGCGAAGGTCAATGGCGCGGCGGCCAAATACACCTTGCCGAACAGCACGCGGATTAACACCGGCGAAAACAGCGCCAGCATCAACGCCAGCGGCATTGAAAATGCCCACATTGCCCGCAGGTTTGTGCTAACCATCGTACTGAAAACTTCGGCCTGCGAAGAAGCGTGCGCTTCCGACAAGAACGTCATAACCGGCGTGTACAAGTTCATCGGAATCAGGAAAGTCGCCTGCGAAAGCGTGTACGCAACGCCCAGCAACCCAACCTGTTCAAACCCTGCGTGGCGCGCCACCATCGTGCTGGCCCACCAGTACGTGGGAATGTTGAACAATGTGATTAACAACGTTGGCAAAATGAACGAAACGATGATTCCCAGAAGCTCTCGTGAAAACATTGGACGCACCCCCTCGGGAAATCGTTCGCGCAAAAGCCTCACACCAGTGAAACCAAGCAGCGTCAATCCCAACAGGCTCGCCAGCAATTGCCCCGTCAGCGCGCCGCGCAATCCCGCCAACCAGACTCCGCCCCAGGCAAACGCCAGCAGCGCCACATTCCGCGCAAACTGAATCAGGTTGTAAGCTCTGAAATCCTGCAAGCCCGCGATTGCGCTGGAAGCGAGATTGAACAGCGTCAGCACCAACATCAGCAGCGCGCAAAACCGGAAAACGCCAATCAATGAAGCATCACGGTAAAGATCAGCCATCCAACCCGCCATCAAAAAGAAACCGATGCAAAAGATCGCCAGCAATCCGGAAGTCAAAATCAGCACGTTGGCCAAAATCGCTCCGCCGCGCTGGCGGTCGCTGGCGTAATACTGTGGAACCAGTTTGTGCAGCGCCGAATTTTGCCCCAGCCCGAACACGCCAATCACAATCGCTGACAATGACATCACCACCGAATAAATCCCGTAATCGGCCGGCCCCAGGCTGCGCGCGATCACCATGGGCGATAACCCGTAAAGCAATTGGCTGACACCGCCAAGCACTCCCGAATAGACTGCCGCCCGAACGTACCGGCGATTGATGTCGTTTTGGACGACGACGGGCAAAGGTTTTTGTAATTCCGTTATTGCTGTCATTGAGTTTCGAAGGTCCTAGCGTTTCTGGCCAAAAGCGAAAATCGCCGCCTTGAAAAAGCTCAGCGCCAGCCGTTGATGCAGCACGCCCAACAGGTAAAAGAAACGTGAAAAAGAAAGGTAATAGGGTTCAGATTCGTGCTCGTAAACACAATTGTCGAAGCCATGCCGGTCGAGCGTTGAGGTCATTTTTCGCCGTGTGTTGCACCGATAAACAGTGGGAAAAATGTCTTCTTCTTTCTTGGAATGCTTGGCTTTTTTCAAAACGGCGGCGTGCAGCCGATTCGGTACGATCCTGGAAATCAAACCAATGTAGCTATTGGCATTCGCAGTTCGTATGCAGAGGTACCCGCCGGATTTGAGCACTCTGTTGCATTCGGCGAAATACGATTCCGGGTCTTCAATGTGTTCCAGCACGAAATCACTGACAATCATGTCAACAGACTCGCTTTCCAGCGGCCACTCGGCGCTTTCAATGCGGCGGAATTCGTCAATGTACGGGTTGCTTTCGCCAACAGGATCAACATCAATGCCGATGACTTTGGCGCATCTGCCTTTGAGAATTCTGTTTTCCCTGCGCACGGCAACCGGATCTTCTCCGTACATTCCTCGGCCGCACCCCACATCCACCACGACGGAAGAAGGATCAACTAATGATTTGACGCGCGTGTAAAACGTTATCGTGCCGTCAACGTCTGTGAATCCGCCGAAACGGCTTTCGGGATAATAGATATTCAAGTAATTCATCGGCTTGGCTCCTTCTTAACTCAATCCAAAATCCGGCGCTTTCAGCAAAGCCCCCGCAGGTACAGCAGCGTTGATTGATTTTTCGGCTTCCTGCATTGGCTGTTCCACAACCTGTTTTACTTCCTTGCCTTCGACCACTCGCTCCACGGCCAGCGCCATTTGGTTCTGAAAGAAACTACACAGGTGATTTATGTCCAACAGTAGGCTTCCGCTGTTCACTCCACGGTAAAGATTGATATATCCCCACTGCGTATCTTTGGTGGAAAGGGACAAGCTCAAGGACCAAAGCCGGCTGGATTTCAGAATTTCTGCCGCTCCCAAATTGCCGTTTTCCCACGACCAGTAAATGCAGCCATTGTGAGCTTTAACTTCAGGCTGGCCAGGTTCAGCATCCTTTCCGCGATAAGAGGCAACCGCACCAACGTGGCTAAGCTGCACAGTTGCGTACGCAAACGAACTTAGTTCAAGCATTTCCTTAACGGCTTCGAACATCTCGTTCAG